>SVOX01000004.1 GCA_015066165.1 Oscillospiraceae bacterium
GTTTACCCTTTCGGCCATGATTGACCTTATGTACCTTTTGTCGAATTGCAACCAAAAGAAGTGGTTTGAAAACATAGACAAAAATCTCCCGATTTTCATAATTTCAGGTGAAGATGACCCTGTGGGTAATTACGGCAAAGGGGTTACTGCCGTTTTTGAAAATTTAAAACAAAACGGTGCTAACGTAACACTTAAACTATACAAAAACTGCCGTCATGAAATTCATAACGACAGTTGTAAGGACGAAATGTTCGCCGATATATTAAATTTTATTTGTTAAAACAATTCGGTTGAAAGGTAGCGGCTTGCCGTGTCGGGCATTATTACCACAATATTCTTGTCACGGTTTTCGCTTTGTTTTGCAAGTTCTACCGCCGCACACAGTGCCGCACCGGAAGAAATCCCAACCGAAATACCCTCAAGTTTGCAAACCGCTTTTGCAAACTCGAAAGCGCTTTCATCACTTACAGTTTTAACTTGGTCGTAGATACCCTTATCAAGATTTTCGGGCACAAAATTAGCGCCTATACCTTGAATTTTATGCGGTCCGCTCACGTTTTGTGACAATAACGGACTGCTTTGGGGTTCTACGGCTATAACTTTAATATTTGGATTTTGCTCTTTTAAAAATTTGCCCGTTCCGCTTATAGTTCCACCCGAACCCACACCGCAAACCAAAATATCAACTTTTCCTTCAAGGTCACGGTAAATTTCGGGGCCTGTGGTTTCATAATGGGCTTTTGGATTAGAGGGGTTATAAAACTGCCCCGCAATAATACTGCCCTTTATTTGTTTCTTTAATTCTTCGGCTTTTTTTACAGCGCCGCTCATACCGTCTTTTCCGTCGGTTAAAATAATTTCGGCGCCAAAAGAAGCAATAAGTTTTCGGCGTTCTATTGACATTGTATCAGGCATAACAATTATACATTTATATCCTTTTGCGGTGCAAACTGCCGCAAGTCCTATACCCGTATTGCCCGAAGTGGCTTCAATAACCGTTCCGCCTTTTTGCAAAATTCCTTGCTGTTCGGCGTCTTGAATCATAGAAAGTGCAACACGGTCTTTAACACTTCCTGCAGGATTAAAAAATTCCAACTTTGCAAAAATATTTCCCAAAAGTGAGTAATCTTTTTTTATTTTACAAAGTTCCATTAAGGGAGTATTTCCAATAAGTTGTGTAACCGAATTATAAACCTTTGACATAAAACCACCTCTAATACATTTTAACATTCATTTGTATTTTGTCAATAAAAAGGAGATAAAAATGTTTGACGAACTAACAAAAGTAGATATACAAAAACTAAAGGAAGAACTTGAATACCGCATTGGTACAGTACGCCCTAAAATTTTGGAAGAAGTAAAATTCACCCGTAGTTTTGGCGACCTTTCCGAAAATGCGGAATACCACGCCGCCAAGCGTGAACGCGGTAAGAATGAAAGCCGTATTCGTTACATTAGAAATATGCTGAAAACCGCAATTATAATTGAAGACCAAAGTGAAAACGACCAAGTAGGTCTTTTCGATACAGTGACTTATTATGTTGAAGAAGACGACTGTGAAGAAAGCGTTAGAATTGTAACAACACTTCGGCAAAATTCAATGCAAGGTCTTATTAGCAAAGAATCTCCTTTAGGCAGTGTGCTTATGGGACAAAAAGTTGGCGACCGTTTGCTTGTTAAAGTAAGCAATGACTACAGTTATTACATTGTTATTCGCAAAATTGAAAAAGGCAACGACGACAGTTCACTCGAAATTAGAAAGTTTTAAGAAAAGAAATTCTTTAATTTTTCATAAATTTCAACCGTTTTAAACTTTATAATATATTTATCCTTGTTTTCTGCAACCGAAGCCGCTCGCTCGTCAACACTTTGGCGTAAATCGCCACCGCTGGCGGCCGGAATACACATTGCAGGAAATACCACACACCACCAATTTTTACCCTTGGCTTCTCCTATTTTTATTATAAGTGAGCGGTAATTCCCCGCCGGAAGCGAAAACGTATCATAATGCCTTGTTTCAAAAAACGAGTCACCTAAACAAACGTCCACATTGTAATTAGCGCCGTTTTGTTTTATAACGCTTTGTGCTATTTGTTGAAACTTTTTAAGATTTTGAGCGGTCACTTGTTCAGCAACGGCAAGGTCCTCTACGTTTAAAAACACTTCCCCCGTTTGAGCCAAAATCTCATCTCTTACTTTTAGTTTGAGTTGTTGGTCAAAAGCCGAATCTGAATTGGCTATAATATGTAGCCGAAGTACGTTTTGTCTTAAATCGTCACACAAAACGTTAAACTGTGTCATAGACAAAAGCACAGCGCAAATTAATCCGCATAAAAGCGATAATCTTATTCTTTTTTTCATAAAAAAACTCCTGACAATAAATTCTTTAATTAGAATATTGACAGGAGTTTGTTTTTTTATTCAAATTCTATTGAGGTGTCTTTAAAATCGCAAACATAACTTTCAATTTTTTTGGCATCAAGCACTTTTTTTGCTTTTAGTGCCTTGTCTTTATTTTCAAACAAAGCAAACCAAGTGGGTCCGCTTCCCGAAAGTGAAACGGCTAACGGCTCAAAGAGTGACAGTTCTTGTTTTACAAAACTGTCTTGCCAAATAGCCCCAAATGAATTAACAATGGTTTTTGAAAGTTTTAGTAAATCGTTGTTTTCAATAGCGGTTATTACCGCATTTGTATCGCAAAAAATTGGCTCTTTGCTGTCAAGCACACGATACATTTCAGCCGTAGAGGGTTTTGTTTCGGCTTTGGCTAATAATAAACAACCGCTTTTTAAAGGTGATAAAGGTGTTAAAACTTCACCTATTCCCTCACATCTTTGGCAACCGCCATTTATAAAAAACGGCACGTCCGCTCCAAGTTTTACAGCGGTTTTGCAAAGTTGTTGCGGTGAAATATTTGCTTTGTAAATTTTATTAAGTCCTAAAAGCGTGGCTGCCGCATCGACACTTCCGCCGCCAAGACCTGCAACTGCAGGTATGCCCTTTTTAATTTTAATTACAGCACCGCCGCTAATACCATAATCTTTTAAAAAAAGTTTTGCCGCCTTGTATGCAATATTTTTTTCTTGCGGTATGTCTATACTGTCACAAATAACACTAACTTCGTTTGATTTTTGAATTTCTATTTCATCAAAAAGATTTATAGAGTGCATTACAGTATCGATAGAATGATATCCGTCTTCACGCTTACCCAAAATCATAAGCGAAAGATTTACTTTAGCATTTGCCTTGATTTTCACAACAAACACCTCAAAATCAGTTATTCACCTTATAGTGATAACCGTATGTATTTTCGGTCAAAACTTCAAACTTGTAACCTTGTTTTTTAAGACCTTCAATTATAGTGGGCAATGCCGTTACAGTGGTGTTTTTAGCGGCTGTATCATGCATAAGTACACAAATTGAATTTTTCTTTTTGGCTTGGTTTAAAACGTTTTTAGCAATTCTGTTTGGTGGAACATTATGCCCCGAAGCATCGCCCGAATCAACGTTCCAGTCGAAATATGCGTAACCTTTAATTTGCACTTCGGTTGTAAGGTCAGACATAACACCTTTTTTGTACTTTTTGCTAATGGTATTATTACTACCGCCGGGGAAACGCATTATCTTTGGTTTTATACCTATTTTTTTATCAATCTTGTCTGATAGTTTGTTTAAATCTTTAAAAAAAGCATTTGTGCTTTTATAAATTTTAGAGTAATCGTGGGTGTTGGAATGAAGACCAATAGCATGGCCACCCTTTTCTATCTTTTTAAGATATTCAAGTTTTGAATTGGTACCAATTACAAAAAACGTTGCCTTTGCATCGTACTTTTTCAAAATTTTCAAAATTTTTAAAGTGTTTTTAGAAGGGCCGTCATCAAAAGTTAAATAACAGGTTTTTGTGGCTTTGGGATACTTGGGCTGAGGTGAATTTTGTTTTGCCGTTTTCTTTTTAACAGTTTTTTTAACCTCAGCCCTCTTTTTAGCGCTTAACTTTTCAATTTCTTTTTTATAATTTTTGTTTTCGTTTTCATGTTGCTTTTTTTCATTTTCGGCTTGTTGTAGTTTGGTTGTTAGTTTTTCTTTTGCCTCGGTTTCGGTCTCAAGTTTTTGCTTTGTTTCTTTAAGTTGATTATTTACAGTTTCAATTTGCGCATTTTTATTTTCAATTTCACGGTTACGCTTATTCACCGTAATAATAGCACCGGTTGAAACAATTACCGAAATCACCAACAAAGCCACTACTGCCAAAAACAGCGAACTTTTAACATAGCGCTTAATTTTCATATCCACACCACCTTTCTGTTTAACTTTTTGTAACTTTATAATTATAACACATATTTTTCAATTTTTCTATTACAAATTATTACAAAATAAAAATAATTAAATCAAGTTGAAATTTTTAAAAGACTATGTTATAATGCTAATGTTTATAAATAGTTTTTATGCTATTAAATTTAAAACTTATGTGATTTTTTCGGAGGAAAATATGCAAAACAATATTATAATCTCTGCTGACAGTACTTGTGACTTAAGTTTAGAACTTCGTGAACGCTATAACGTATCAATTATTCCGCTTGGCGTAACTTTAGGTGATAAAACATTTTTCGACGGTGTTGACATCAACCCCGACGATATTTATACCCACCACGCAAAAACCGGCGAACTTCCAAAAACTACTGCCGCAAACGTTGGTGACTGTATAGATTATTTCAAACCATTCGCCGAACAAGGCAAAACTGTTATACACTTCTCTTTAAGTTCTGAACTTTCTTCCACCTATAACAATACATGCCTTGCAGCCGCTGAATATGATAATATTTTTGTAATTGACACACGTAATCTTTCAACCGGCTCAGGTCTTTTGGTTATTGCCGCAGCCGAAATGGCAAACCAAGGCATACCTGCCGACCAAATTGTTGAAAAAATAACCGCTTTGATCCCTTGTGTTGACGCTTCTTTTGTTATTGACAAACTTGAATATTTGCACAAAGGCGGACGTTGCAGCGCTCTTGAAATGCTGGGCGCAAACGTTTTAAAACTTAAACCTTGTATCGAAGTTAAAAACGGCAAAATGGGTGTTGGCAAAAAATATCGCGGTAAATACAGCGCTGAACTTATTAAGTATGTTGCTGAACGTCTTAATAATCTTGACGATATTGATTTAGACCGTGTTTTTGTCACTCACGCAGGTGTTGACAGCGATATTGTAAACGCCGTTGTAGAAAAAGTTAAACAAACCGCTCCCTTTAAAGAAGTATTTTTAACCAGAGCCGGTTGTACAATTTCTTCACACTGCGGCGCCGATACTTTGGGTGTTTTATTTGTTCGCAAGTCACCTATCCAATAATTTGGCATAGAATATTTTAGGGGACCAAAAGGGATATATCCTATTATACGGCGGTAAAATTATTTTATCTTCAAAATAACCGTTTTCCCCTTTATATATAGCAAGAAACCGTCCTTTCGGGCGGTTTCTTTTTTAATATCTTTTTCTGTAAATTATATAAAAAATTCATCAAGAAAGGATGTGCCTACTTTAACATTTTGTAGGGACCGGCGTTCCCGACGGTCCGTCTATTTAATTAACCTCACTATTTTCTATACCGTAATCAAGCAAAATATTTATAAGTTCATTTCTCGAACGATTAGTTTCATCTGCTAATTTATCTAGATTAGCAACTGTTTCTTCTCTAATTCGTATCGAAAATGTTTTAAAACCGTCTTCACCTTTTAAAGCTTTTTTATTAATGATAAGTTTTTGTTTCATATCATATCACCTCACCATTATTATGCCTTGACAAATGTTATAAATATATGTTATAATTTATAACATATAATAAGGAGGTATTTAATATGAAAAAATCATTATTTGCACTATTTTTAACACTCATACTCATCGTACCGTTAACGGCATGTAGCAACAAAACAAAAGGAAAAGAAATCCCAGACGTCTTCGGAATAAATTATACCGATGCTATCGATATTTTGGAAGCTGAGGGTTTTGAAGTAAAAGCGGTTGAAACTAGTGTAAACGGCATTGCCGAAAAACTTCTATATCCTTTAGAATCAGTTACAAAAGATTCTGTATTTAAAGTTGATGATTACATTTTAGACAATAATGGATATTTAACCAAAAACTACGAAATTGATGATGAAAGAAATTTCATATCCACTGATAACAGTCTTGTAATATATTATGCAAAAGAAGATTACTCCCTACATAAAGAAGAAACTGTTAGTACTAAAGAAACCGAAAAATCAACACCTGAAGTTAGTTCTAAAACTGAAACAACCAAAAAGAAAGACTCTAATATCAAAGATAAAAAAGACGAAAAAATGAGTTCAAATTTCAAAAAAGCAATGGATAATTATGAAGACTTCATGGATAAATATATAGATTTTATGAAAAAACACAATAAAAATCCAACCGATATTAGTTTATTGACAGATTATGCAACCTATATGAACGATTACGCAAAATTTGTTGAAGAATTCGAAAAATGGGAAGATGAGGATATGAATACAACCGAAGCCGCATATTACCTTGAGGTTCAATCAAGAGTAACTAAAAAACTACTTGAAGTTACACAATAAACTAAATAAACACCCTACACTGTGTAGGGTGTTTATTATATTTCAATTCTCTCATTTACTTTTACTTGCAGTTCGCTTACTTTTTTAACATCTGCCGAAGGTAAATTTCCAAACGGAAACTCCAGTCCCATACTGTCATATTTAGTTTGGCAAATTTTCTTAAAAGGTAAAAGTTCAACTTTTTCAATATTCTTACCCTTTAAAAGCAAAGCCAAATCTTCAATACTTTTAACACTATCGTTAATAGTGGGTACAGTCACTTGACGAATACGTGTTTTTATTCCCTGCTCGTTCAAATATTCCAAAAACTTCAAAGGTGTTTTTATACTGCAACCAACATATTTTTGATACAATTCTTCGGTTGCATATTTTATATCAAGCATACAGTAATCGGTATATTTTAACAGTTCTTTAACACCGTCATCAAAAATGCATCCGCTTGTATCAAGGCAGGTGTTTATCCCTTTTTGTTTGCAAAGTTTAAAAACTTGAGTGGCAAATTCAGTTTGCAAAAGCGGTTCTCCGCCCGAAAGCGTAATACCGCCGTCTTGACCAAAATACTCACGGTATTTAACCACGTTTTCAACAATTTGCTCGGGCGAATATTCGGTTCCGCCCAGCAAATCGTGAGTTTCGGGGTTGTGACAGCAACTGCAACGCAAAGGGCATCCTTGCATAAACACAACGTAACGGATACCCGGCCCGTCTAAAGTGCCTAACGACTGCAAAGAACTTACTCTGCCGTTCATTACATTACCTCGTGGAAGGTACGGCTTATAACTTCTTTTTGTTGTTCACGTGAAAGTTTGTGGAAATTAACCGCATAACCCGAAACACGAATTGTAAGATTTGGATATGCTTCAGGATTATTATATGCTTCAACCAAGGTTTCACGGTTTAAAACGTTTACGTTAATGTGATGCGCCTTTTTCGCAAAGTAACCGTCAAGAATTGCAACAAGGTTATTAACCTGTTCTTCCTTTTCTTTGCCCAAAGTTTGCGGTGTGATAGAGAAAGTATTTGAAATACCGTCACGGCAGTCATCATAACTGATTTTTGCAACCGAGTTAAGCGATGCCAAAGCGCCCTTTTCTTCACGGTTGTGCATTGGGTTAGCACCGGGGGCAAAAGCATCACCCGATTTTCTGCCGTCAGGGGTAGCACCTGTGTTTTTACCGTACATAACGTTTGAAGTAATAGTAAGTACCGACAAGGTGTGGATAGCATTTCTATAAGCCGGAGTTTTGCGAAGTTCGGTAATGGTTTGATGTGTAATTTCTTTTGCTATTGAGTCAACACGGTCGTCATCATTACCAAATTTGGGGAAATCACCCTCTGTTTCAAAGTCAACAATATAACCTTTATCGTTTTTAATTGGCTTAACTTTTGCGTATTTGATAGCGCTCAAAGAGTCAGCTATAACCGAAAGACCGGCTACACCAAACGCCATAAGACGCTCAACCTTTGTATCGTGCAAAGCCATTTGTGACTTTTCATAAGCGTATTTATCGTGGGTTCTATGAATAATGTTCATAGTGTTAACGTAAAGTTTTGCAAGCCAGGTTAAATATTCATCTACACGTTCTTTAACCTTTTCATAATCGAGAATATCGCCTTCAATAACTTGCTTTTGCGGACCGATATGTATATCGCTTGTGGTATCGTAACCGCCGTTAAGCGCTATAAGCAACAACTTTGGTAGATTGCATCTTGCGCCAAAGAATTGCATTTGTTTGCCAACCCGCATAGCCGAAACACAACAAGCAATTGCATAATCGTCGCCATAAATCGGGCGCATAATATCGTCGTTTTCATATTGTATGGAATCGGTATCAACCGAAACTTTTGAACAAAACTTTTTAAATCCTCTTGGAAGTGAATTTGACCACAAAACAGTAAGGTTTGGTTCGGGTGAAGAACCAAGTGTGTAAAGGGTGTTAAGTATGCGGAAACTTGACTTTGTAACAAGTGTTCTTCCGTCTTCACCCATACCGCCTACCGCTTCGGTAATCCACATTGGGTCACCGCCGAAAAGTTCGTTATATTCGGGTGTGCGAAGATGACGTGCCATACGAAGTTTCATAACAAAATCGTCAATAATTTCTTGTGCGCCTTCTTCGGTCAAAGTACCGTTTTTAATATCACGTTCAATATAAATATCAAAAAACGTACTAACTCTGCCCATACTCATTGCGGCACCGTTTTGCTCTTTAATTGCGGCAAGATAAGCAAAATAAGTCCACTGTACTGCTTCACGTGTGTCTTTAGCGGGTTTGCTAATGTTAAAGCCGTACATTTCTGCCATATCTTTCATATAACCCAAGAAAGATATTTGTTGATGAAGTTCTTCTGCCAAACGCATTTCTTCTTCGCCAAAATTACCGTTTGCTAAATTATCCTTATCCTTTTGTTTTTCTTCTAAAAGGCGGTCTATACCGTAAAGAGCAACACGGCGGTAGTCGCCTATAATTCTGCCACGGCCGTAAGCATCGGGCAAACCTGTTATAACGTGGCAATGACGTGCCAAGCGCATTTCGTTAGAATAACAACGGAACACGCCTTCGTTATGGGTTGTACGGTATTGGAATTCATTTTCAATTTTATCGCTTAACTTATAACCATATGCAGTACATGCCTGACGTGCCATACGAATACCGCCAAATGGATTAATACCACGTTTTAGCGGACGGTTGGTTTGAAGTCCTACAATAATTTCATTTTCCTTATCCAAATAACCCGGTTCAAACGAAGTTAGCGATGAAACGGTAGCGGTATCTATATCAAGCACACCGCCAAACTGACGCTCTACCATAAACAAAGCGTTGAGTTTTTTCATAAGGTCTTTAGTTCTTGCAGTCGCTTCTGCCAAGAAACTGTCATCACCTTTATATTCGGTGTAGTTTTGCTGAATAAAATCACGTACGTTTATTTCGCTTTGCCATTTACCTTCCTTAAAACCGTTCCAATTTTCGTGTGTCATTGTTTTCTCCTTTATATTAAACTCAAATTCTTGGGTTGAAAAAAGCAACCCAGTCTTCTTAACTGAATTGCCCAGACGGTCGGCTAAAAAGCGGCATACTCCCCTATGGTTACCCATAATTTCCGTCAGTCATATGCCGTTGCACAATATATTGTATATTATATTTTGCGTTTTGTCAATATCTTGTTGATAAAATATTAAAATTTTTTGTTTTTGTCACTACATATAGTATGCCATAAAGTGTTTAAGAAGTCAACAATACTATGTTGATTTTTTAATTTTTGTATGATACAATTATAAAAGCGATTTTTAAAGGAGAATTTTTATGAAAACTGTTGTATCTGTTATAGGTAAAGACGCTGTTGGCATTATTGCCGATGTAAGCGCTATATGTAATGAATGTAATGCGAACATTATAGATATTACACAATCGGTATTACAGGATATGTTTGTAATGGTGATGCTTACAGAAATTAAAGATTTAAACTGTTCTTTTGCTGATTATTCCGAAAAAATGAAGAATTTAGGCAAGCAACGTAATCTTGATATTCGTGTTATGCACGAAGACGTTTTCAACTCTATGCACAGAATTTGAGAGGTAAAAAATGATTAACCTTAATGACATAATGGAAACCATAAATATGATTTCCGAAGAAAACCTTGACATCAGAACAATCACTATGGGTATCTCGCTCCTCGACTGTTGCGACTCTAACCCCGAAAAAGCGTGTGAAAAGATATATGAAAAAATCACCCGTTTAGCCGGAAACCTTGTAAAAGTTGGCGAAGATATTGAAAAAGAATTTGGCATACCCATTATAAACAAACGTATTTCGGTTACACCAATTTCAATGGTTTTGGCTTCATCGGGCGGAGACCCTTTAATGTATGCCAAAACTTTACAACGTGCCGCCGATGCTACAGGCGTTAACTTTATTGGCGGTTATTCAGCCCTTGTTCATAAGGGTTTTTCAGCCGGCGACGAAGCACTTATCCGTTCTATCCCACGGGCTTTAAGCGAAACTACAAATATATGTTCATCAGTAAATATTGGCTCTACAAAAGCCGGTATCAATATGGATGCCGTAAAACTTATGGGCGAAATTGTGCGTGAAACGGCTGAAATTACAAAAGACCGTGAATGTATTGGTTGCGCAAAACTTGTTGTATTTTGCAACGCTGTTGAAGATAATCCCTTTATGGCAGGCGCTTTTCACGGCGTTGGCGAACCGGACTGTGTAATTCACGTTGGCGTATCGGGTCCGGGTGTTGTTCAAGCAGCGCTTAAAAAATGTCCAAACGGTGACCTTGGTCAGTTAGCAGAAATTATAAAACGCACTGCCTTTAAAATAACCCGTATGGGTCAACTTGTTGGCAGTGAAGCGTCAAAACGTCTTGGAGTTCCTTTTGGTATTGTTGACTTATCGTTAGCCCCCACCCCTGCTGTTGGTGACTCTGTTGCCCATATTTTAGAAGAAATGGGTCTTGAAACCTGTGGCACCCACGGTACTACCGCCGCTTTGGCATTACTCAACGATGCCGTAAAAAAAGGTGGCGTAATGGCTTCTTCCTACGTTGGCGGTCTTTCGGGTGCATTTATCCCCGTAACCGAAGATGCAGGTATGATTGACGCCGCACGCTCGGGTGACTTAAAACTTGAAAAACTTGAAGCAATGACTGCTGTTTGCTCGGTAGGACTTGATATGATAGCAATTCCGGGCGAAACACCTGCTGAAGTTATTTCAGCGATTATAGCAGACGAAGCGGCTATCGGTATGGTAAACTCTAAAACCACCGCCGTACGTGTTATTCCCGCTATTGGCAAAAAGATGGGTGAAGAACTTGATTTTGGCGGTCTTTTGGGCTCGGGACCGATTATGAGTGTAAATCTCAACAAAAGCCCCAAAAAATTTATCGACCGTGCAGGACGTATCCCCGCCCCACTTCAAAGTCTTAAAAATTAATGGAAAAACTCCCCGAAAAGATAAAACTTTTCGGGGAGTAATTTTTTTGTAAATATAATTTACATTAAATAGCCAACTGCTATACCAATTACCGCTGAAATACAAATTATAATTATTGGGTGCACCTTTTTAAACGTTAATATTAAAGCACCAATAAATATAACTGCCGAAGCGTAAAAATCAACACTTTTGAAAATTTCTAAACTAAAACCCGAAGGAATAAAAACCGTAGCGGCAATAGATAAAACCGCCGACCCGATAAAGCCGATAACCGCAGGTTTAAGCCCTGTCATACAACCGGCAACCACAGTGCTGTTTTTAAATTTTTCATAACATTTTGCAACAATTAAAATAATTATAAACGATGGTAAAACCACCCCTAAAGTAGCGCAAAAGGCACCAAAAATTCCACCCAAAACGCCAAATTGTATCCCTTGGCTATTACCAATAAAGGTTGCCATATTTATAGCAAAAGGACCCGGTGTTGACTCGCTAACCGCAATAAAATCGACAATTTCTTGGAGAGGCATCCAACCGTTTGAAAGTACCGCTTCTTTTATAAACGGAAGCATTGCATAACCGCCGCCAAAAGTAAATGCACCAATTTTAAAAAAGGTTAAAAACAACTTTAAAAATATCATTTTTCCACCTTGCCTTTCAAGGTTAAGGAATACACCAGCCCTAACGCCGCAAACCCTATTATACAGTAAATCACAGGGAATTTAAAGAATGCCACTGCCACAAGCGAAAGTGCCATTATAACATAATAAAACACACCTTTGGGACACTGCTTGTACATCTTTATAAGCGCTTTAATAATAAGCGCTAAAACACCTGCTCTAATTCCGTTAAAGGCATATTGAACTGCTTTTAAACTTTTAAATTCGTTCAAAACGTAGGATAAAATTAAAATAATTATAAACGAAGGACTCACAACACCTAAAGTAGCAAAAAACGAACCCCAAAATCCCGCTACACGATATCCAACAAAGGTGGCTGAATTTATGGCAACAGGACCGGGTGTTGACTCTGCAATAGCAATAATATCTAAAATGTCGCTTTCGCTTATCCATTTACGTCTGTTTACAGTTTCTTCGCTTATAAGCGGTATCATAGCATATCCGCCGCCAAAGGTAAAAGCGCCAATGCGAAAAAACACCCAAAAAACCGAGAAAAGAACCTTTAATTTTTTTAACATAAAATACCTCTTATTACAAAAATTAACTTTATTATAATCTTTTGCTTGCAATATGTCAATGATTCACCTTGTGATAAAATTTATCGACTATCTGTATATATAATAATATATTAAAAATAAGTACATATCTTATTAAGTAATTACCTTGACTTTTTAGGGTGTTTGTTGTAAAATTATATTTGTTAAGTTATATTCAAAATTACGCCTTTGCAAATATGTGGTTAATGTTTGCAAACGGTTATGAACGGATGTGAAATTTATGAAAAATTTTATACCTGTAACAAGACCGTTATTACCGGATTTTGACGATTTTGTAAATGAACTTCGTGATGTTTGGGATAATCAATGGCTTACAAACTACGGCCCTAAACATCAAAAATTGGAAGCCGAGTTGAAATCTTATTTAGGTGTTGAAAACATCTCACTTTTCACCAACGGCCACTTGGCATTACAGGTTGCTTTAAGAGCATTAGAGCTTAAAGGTGAAATAATAACAACCCCTTTCACCTACGCCTCTACCACACACGCTATTGTTGAATGTGGTTGCACACCGGTTTTTTGTGATATCGACCCTGTAACATTAACAATTGATACTAAAAAAATCGAAGACCTTATTACCGAAAAAACCACCGCAATTTTAGCGGTGCACGTTTACGGAACTGCGTGTGATCACAAAGAACTCAAAAGAATAGCAAATAAGCACAATTTAAAACTCATATATGACGCTGCTCACACTTTTGGTGTGACTGTTGACGGTAAGGGCATTGGCTCACTTGGTGATATTTCAATGTTTAGTTTCCATGCAACAAAAGTTTTCAACACCATTGAAGGCGGATGCCTTACTTACTCTGACCCATCACTAAAGCAAAAAATCGAGGCAATTTGTTCATTTGGTTTTGAAAAAAACACAAGTAATGCACTTTACGTTGGTACAAATGCAAAAATGACTGAAGTTTCTGCAGTAATGGGACTTTGTAATTTGAAAATTGTTGACGAGTCATTAAAAAAACGCAAAAAAGTATTTGAATACTACAATGAAAAATTCAAAAACTTTGATGCTTTGCAACTTATTTGTGAACAAGAAGGCGTAAAAACCAACTACTCATATTACCCAATTATAATAAACCCGGATAAGTGCAAAACAAATTGCGACCAAATTGCAAAAAAACTGGAAGAACAACAAATTATACCAAGAAGATACTTCGCACCGCTAACAAGTGAATTCTCTTGTTATAAAAACTGTTTTAAAAACTATGAAACCCCCGTTGCCGATTTTGTTTCCAAAAACGTTTTAGTTTTACCTTTATATCCAAATTTAAATTTAGAAGAATGTGAAAAAATATACAACATAATTGTGAAGGAGCTTGAAAAGTAATGAAAGGTATTATTTTAGCAGGTGGTAAAGGTACACGCCTTTATCCTATGACCAAAGTCGTTTCAAAACAACTATTGCCAATTTACGACAAACCAATGATATATTATCCATTGTCAGTTCTTATGTTGGCAAACATTAAAGAAATTTTAATCATCTCCACACCCGATGACCTTCCCATGTATGAACAATTATTGGGTGACGGTAAAGAATTTGGTCTTGAATTACATTATGCTGTTCAAGAAAAACCCCGCGGACTTGCCGATGCATTTATTATTGGCGAAGAATTTATTGGAGACGATAACGTTGCCTTGGTTTTAGGTGACAATATATTCTTTGGACAAGACTTCTCAAACATTTTAAGAAAAGCCGCATCTATTGAACACGGCGCTATGATTTTTGGCTACCCTGTTAAAAATCCAAAAGCATTTGGTGTTGTTGAATTTGGTGAAGACGGAAAAGTACTTTCAATTGAAGAAAAACCCGAAGTGCCAAAATCAAACTTTGCAGTACCCGGTCTTTACTTCTATTCTAACGATGTTGTTGAAATTGCTAAAAACGTAAAACCGTCGGCCAGAGGCGAAATTGAAATAACCGCAATAAACAACGAATATTTAGAACGCGGCGATTTGTATGTTACCTTGCTTGGAAGAGGTATGGCTTGGTTGGATACCGGCACACCAAAGGGTATGCTTAAAGCAGCAGAATTTGTTGAATCTGTTCAATCACGTCAGGGCTTTTACATCTCCTGCCCAGAGGAAATTGCTTGGAGAAGAAATTTCATTTCAACCGAACAATTATTGGCACTTGGTGAAAAATTAAAAATGACCGATTACGGTCAATACATATTATCATTACCGGAGGAAAAATAAAATGAAAATTGTTGTTACTGGCGGTGCCGGCTTTATAGGCGGAAACTTTGTTTATTACTTACTTAAAAACCACCCCGACGATCAGGTTATTTGTATCGACTCTTTAACCTATGCGGGTAATATGGCAACCTTGGAAGAAGCTTTAAAAAATCCAAACTTCTTCTTTGAAAAAGCCGATATTGCCGATCGTGAAGCAATCTACGGTATTTTTGAAAAATATTCACCCGATATAATTGTAAACTTTGCAGCGGAAAGTCACGTTGACCGTTCAATTGAAAATCCCGAAATTTTCCTCAAAACAAACATCATAGGAACTTCGGTTTTACTTGACGCTTGCAGAAAATATGGTATCACCCGCTATCATCAAGTTTCTACCGATGAAGTTTACGGTGATTTACCGCTCGACCGCCCTGACCTATTCTTTACCGAAGAAACTCCAATTCACACTTCTTCCCCCTATTCTTCAAGTAAAGCAGGTGCGGATTTGTTAGTTCTTGCATACCACCGCACATTTGGTCTCCCTGTAACGGTTTCCAGATGTTCTAACAACTACGGTCCTTACCACTTCCCCGAAAAACTTATTCCTTTAATGATTATTAACACTTTAAACGGCAAACCTCTTCCGGTTTACGGCAAAGGTGAGAATATTCGTGACTGGCTCTACGTTGAAGACCACTGTTCTGCTATTGATAAAATTATTCGCAATGGCAGAGTTGGTGAAGTTTACAACATTGGCGGTCACAATGAAAAAACCAACATTTACGTTGTTAAAAAGATTCTCGAACTACTTGGAAAAGACGAAAGCAACATAACTTACGTTACAGACCGTCCGGGTCACGATATGCGTTATGCTATTGACCCCACAAAAATTCACAACGAATTGGGCTGGTTGCCTGAAACTTCTTTCGATGAAGGAATTAAGAAAACAGTTGAATGGTATCTTAAAAACCAAGACTGGTGGCAACCTATAATCGACGGCGAATATCAAAAATATTACGAAAATCATTACGGTAAAAAATAACTAAAATAACAAAAGGAAGAAAAAAATGACAAAAAAGCATCCCATTGGCATAATTTGCGCAGTAAATGACGATATTGCAAATCTTGATGCAAGTTTAGAAAGTATTTTAAAACAATCGGCATTTCGCTCATTAAATGTTTATTTGAACGTTAGCACAGATTGCCAAAAGTCATTAAAAATCGCTCAAAAATATACAAAAAAATATCCCGAAACATTTTCTCTCGAAACTTCAAAAGAGGACTGTTCCATTGCCGAAATGCTAATTGGCACACTCGGCAACTGTAACAATCCTTATGTAGTATTATTGCCGGCGGGTGATGTTTTTTGTGACAAAAACTATATTTCTTCGCAAATTTCTTTGTTATCCAAAAATTCTTCTGCTAATGGTGTATTTTGCCTTGCAAAAGATAAAAGTGACGACAGCATTATTCCTTTTGATTATTATTCATTAAAAACAACAATTCCCTCGGATATCGGTACTAATTATTTCTCTAAATATTCATTGGTGGCTTACTCGGCTATTATGTTTCGCAATAGGCACGTCACTTTTCCAAAATGGTTTAAAAACTGCGAAGACCCATATTTTGCTTTAATTTATTTAAATTTGGGCAGAGCAAAACTTTTATTAAACGATAATGTAATGGTTGAAAAATATACTGGCTTTAACCTTCTGCCTTTTGAGCGTTATTCGAAAAACCGTGCAAAAATGCTTCACGAGTTATATAAATACTGCATGACAAATCTCAACCGTTATACTTCAAAAACACTTAGAATATCTATAATTAATGAAATAAATTTTGCGCTCACTCAAATTGCGGGTGAACGTGATGTAAAAGTTGTGTTTAATGAAATGTGCGAATCCTCTGAAGAACAATTCGCTTGGATTAAGAAATACATCAAAAAATACAACATTATTCTTGAAGATATTCAATTAACCGGCAATCTTCATAAAGAATATATGAAACTTCGCGGTTTACCAATGGTTACAGTGATTTGTATCACTTACAAACATGAAGATTTTATAAGACAAGCTCTTGACAGTTTTCTAATGCAAAAAACCAACTTTAAATATCAAATTTTTGTTGGCGAAGACAAGGGACCTGACAATACAGCTAATATCATTCGGGAATATGCCGAAAAATATCCCGAAAAAATTGTCCCCTTTATACGCGAAAAAAACATGGGCGCTCAACGCAATCTTATTGATATGTGTCAAAAAGCCCAAACACCTTATATTGCATTTTGTGAAGGCGACGATTATTGGTGTGACGAATATAAACTTCAAAAACAATTTGATTATATGGAAAATCACCATGATTTACGCTCTTGTTTCCACGATGCAGAAATAAAAGACGAACTTGATGTTGGTTGGTTTTTATCCGAACAATTCCAAAACGAAGAATATGAAAAGAACGGCAACAAAATGATATGGCCAAGAACAATGAACGGTTTCGTTCCTAAAAAGACCTACCGTGCCGGCACATATATAAAATGCGGGTTTGTTCATACATCTTCTATGTTCTTCCGATGGGATTATAATATTGAAATTCCTGAATGGTATTATACCCATTTATTAGGCGACTTTACAATTTGGCTTATCCAACTTGGTACAGGTAAGTTTGGCTATATTCCGCAAATTATGTCGGTTTACCGCCGTCACGAAGGCGGTGCATATTACTTTAACGATAATTTCGAGTATATGCTTAAAACCCGTAGTGACTGGATTGCTCTTTTACGTAATCTAAAACAATACTTTATTGACAACCACTTATCTTATAAAGTGGACGTTATTAACCGAAGACTCAGTATAGAAATTAACAACCTACTTTATACAATAACCTGTTGTAAAGATTATCCGCATTTTTTAAGCACAATTCAGTCTTTAGGTTCCGATGTTTATGATGTTATACGTTGGATTTTCAATAATCAATACATCCAAAAGACCATTCAACAAAACACTCCTAAAAACCTTTATTGGTATTTTGAAACTTTTCCAAACGCACAAGAAAAACTTGATAAAAAAATAGATCGCATAAAACAACGTTACGAAAAACAACAAGAAATCAAAATAATTAAAAATTATTGGATTTATTCACTTGTGCCAAAGAAAAAAAACACCTGGGTGTTCTCGGGATTTTGGGGCAAATCTTATATGGACAATACTATGTATTTGTTCGAATACATCAATAAACACAACCCCGAAATTAATGCTGTTTGGGTTTCTAAAGATGAAGAAGTTGTAGAAAAAATCACAAAGCTAGGTTATACCGCATATTTAGAAGGCACTTCAAACGCCGTCAAAGCGTTAAAGACTGCTTACGTTGGGTTTGTTGACCACTATACTATGTCTGACTTCGGTGAATTTAAGGGTTATAATAAGCGCTTAAAAATTGTCCAATTATGGCACGGTGTTGGTATAAAGAAAATGGCAGACGTTGTTAAACTTTCAACTGTTAAAGGTTCACAGTTAAGTTCTGACATTCTTATTAATAAAAACGATTCTATATTAAGAAAAATAAAGAAAATCATTTTATCAATTCCAAATATGCCAAACCGTGAATTGTTTGAAAAATATCTAATGTACGTATGTCCCGGACAAGAAATGATTGAAGATTGCCACGCCGCTTTAACCATTCCAAGAGAAACATTCTTCTTGTGTGGATATCCCCGTACAGCGCAATTATCAACCGATTTACCAATGCCAAAATCTAAAAAGATTTTATATGCTCCTACATACCGTTGGAGCCATCATCTTGAACAAAATATGGTAAATGACCTTGTTGATAAATTTCCCGTTATCCAAAAAGCAATGGAAGAAATTGACGGTGAATTTGTAATTCGTTTCCATCCCCACACTTGGCGCGACTATGACTATAAAATTAAATCGGCAATTTACAACTACAACCGTATTAAAATAGACACAGCGGAAGATATCTACAAAAATATGTCTGATTACTTTTGTATGGTTTCAGACTATTCTTCAATTGTTTATGACTTCTTGCTTCTAAATCGTCCGCTTGTATTCCATTGTCCTGATTTGAAATACTATATGAGCGCCGACAATGATTTGAAATACGACTATACTTCAGCATCCCCCGGTTCTCTAACTAATACTTGGGACGAAGCAATGAATGCAATTATTGAATATTCTAAAAACCCACAAAAGGACAGCGAACAAAGATTAAAAGTTCGTGATTTCTTCTACGATATGTCTGCCAACAATGCTGAAAACTCAAAGCGTATCGTTGAAGAAGTGAAAAAAAGAATTGATTTATAGGAGAATAATATGAATAGCAAATCAAATGTGTATGCACTCATTTTGGCAGGCGGAAAAGGTTCTAGAATGGGTAATTCCGAAAAACCAAAGCAGTTTTTAGAAATTTGCTCAAAACCAATAATTATTTATACTATCGAAAAGTTTATGCTTTATAATTCTTTCGAAAAAATTATTGTTTTGGCACCTAAACAATGGGTAAAAACCACCGAAGATATTATTGCTAAATATTTTCCCGAAAATGATAGGATTGCTGTTGTTTGCGGTGGTCCAACCAGAAACGAAACTATATTAAACGGCATTAATTACATCGAAGATAATCTTTCAATAGATGAAGATACTATTATTGTAACCCACGATGCCGTACGTCCTTTTGTTACTCATAGAATCATCACTGAAAATATAGAATCTGCAAAGAAATATGGTGCTTGTGACACTGTTATTCCTGCAACGGATACAATTGTAGTAGATGATAAAAATAACTTTATTGATGACATTCCAGACCGTTCTAAAATGAACCAAGGTCAAACCCCTCAATCTTTCAAAGCATTGACCTTAAAAAGACATTACCAAACACTTACCTCAGAAGAAAAAGAAATTCTCACTGATGCTTGTAAAATAATGCTATTGAAGGGCGAAAAAGTACATCTTGTACAAGGTGAAGTATTTAATATTAAAATCACATATCCTTTTGATATAAAAATGGCCACTGCCATCTTGGAGGGTTAAAATTGTTAAATACTGTTTATCGATTGAAATCTCCGCGTCATTTTGAAGTAGCATTTACTGACGAACAAACAACCGGTAAAGTAATTGTTCGTCCGCTATACCTTTCAATTTGCCATGCAGATCAAAGATATTACCAAGGAAAACGCGCAAAAAGTGTTTTGGACCAAAAACTACCCATGGCACTCATACATGAAGGTATTGGACAAGTCATTTTTGACGATACCAATACTTTCAAAATCGGTCAACCGGTTGTAATGATACCAAATATGCCAAACGAAACAAACGAAAACATTGCTGAAAATTATCTTTATAGCAGTAAGTTTCGCGGTAGCACTATCGATGGATTTATGCAAGAATATATTTGTGCCACACCTGACCGTTTTGTTCCGTTGCCGGAAGATATTGATTTAGAATTGGCCGCCTTTTTAGAAATTGTAACCGTTAGTTATCATGCCATTTCACGTTTTATGAAAATTGCTCACAACAACCGTAAAGAAATAGGTGTTTGGGGCGACGGTAATTTAGGTTTTATTACTGCACTTCTTCTAAAATATATGTTGCCTGACAGTAGAATATATATCTTTGGTGTTGACAGTAATAAACTTGCAGACTTTACTTTTGCCGATAGATGTATATTGGTAAGAGATATCCCTGTCAACTTAAAAATCGACCATGCATTTGAATGCGTTGGTACTGCAGCAAGTGCAAATGCAATTGACCAAATAATTGATACTATCAATCCCGAAGGCACCGTTTCTATATTAGGTGTAAGTGAAGATAGAGTTCCAATAAATACCCGTATGGTATTGGAAAAAGGTTTGCGTTTCTTTGGCAGCAGCCGCAGTGGACGTGAAGACTATATTGGAACAATTAATTTACTAAAAGACAATCCCAATATACTACAATATCTACACACCCTAGTAGGTTATATAAAAAACGTACGCACTATTAACGATATTGTAGATGCCTTTGAAACTGATATTAGTAAAATCAAAGGTAAAACAATTATGAAGTGGGAAGTTTAACTTCTATTTTAAGGTGATAATTTATGCAATATCCTATTAGTGTTATTTTGATATCTTACAACACAGCGTTATATATTGAAGAATGCCTAAAATCTATATTTTCGCAAGATTTAGAAAATTTTGAACTTATAATTATTGACAACGCTTCAAGCGACGGCACTACCGATATAATTAAAAACTATATTACAGGTAAACAAAACGTAACTTTTATAGAAAATAAAGAAAATTTAGGCGGTTCTATTGCAGGCAACACCGGTATTAAAATGGCTAAAGGCGAGTACGTTTATTTAATGGACTCAGATGATATAATGCCGCAAGGTGCCCTTAAAGCATTGTATGAAAGCGCTGTAAAAACTAATAGTGACGTTGTTATAGGCCGTGCCAAAAGTTTAATAGAAGGCGAAATTAGAAATATTAAATTCAATTTTTATAATATTCCCTATTGCTACACAGGCACTTATAAAAATATTAAAAAATGCAAAGAACTTTTAATCTCACCTTTCTATTGGGGCAGAATTTACAGAACTAAACTTTTGCTCGAACACAATGTCTTTATGCCTGAAAATTTCATGTTTTCTGATATGTATCTAAACTCAAAAGCATTAAGATATGCAAAAAACATAACGGTAATTGAGCATTTATCTTACATTTGGCGGCGTTTTAAAACGCAGGACAGCCACGTTTCCATAACCAGTCCAAAAAATCAAAAACGCCTTTTTAACGACAGGTTAGACTGTTATTACAAATGCGAAGAAATCTTTTCGGGTTCTTCGTATAAAAAACTTTTAAGAACAACCCGTTTTTATAATTTAGTAAGATTATTTTTACTTGCAAAATACACCACCAAAAGTGAACATTTTGCGCAAAAATATTATAAAAAAATGCGAAAATACCTACACTTCTTTTCGCGTAAGCAAATAATTAATTATTTGCAATTAGTGAACTGTAAATATTTGAATATTAAAAATAAAACCCTTTGTTTCTTAATAAAAGCAAAGCGTTTTGACGAATATTTACAAATTTCAAACAAAGATTTTAATTTTGAAACCGAACTTAAGGGTAAATATTTAGTAGTCAAAAAAGATAATCGTCCAAAAGGCGTTCCTTTTTGGTTCTTGCGAGAACTTCCAAGCGCTCCGAATTGTTGTACTGTTTCTAACCTGCAGGAAACTAACGATTCTTATATTTTTTCATTCTGTATTAAATCACAATCAAAAGCCAGTTACAAATTGGCTAGGATAATTGTTGTTGACTCAATAGGAAATGAAATATATCTAACAAACCCCAAAAAACACGGGGCTAATAAATATAACTTTGCTATTCCAAAAGAGATTTCACAAAATCTTGAAAGTAGCAAAAATTATTACATAAACGTTGAATTTCTTTACAATTATAATTTTTGCAATTTCAATTTACAAAATAATTCAAAAGATATTTTAATAGTCAAAAGCAAAGAAAAAGGTTTTTCTATTATGAATTTATAACATTTTTTAGGCGGTAATATTATGTATAACGTTCTTATTTTCCCTGCCGGTAGTGAAATTGGCTTTGAAATATATAATGCTTTAAAATTTTCAAAAATGCTTAAAGTTTACGGCGGCACAAGTGTTAAAGACCATTCTCAATTTGTTTATAAAAACCTTATAACAGGTCTTCCCTATCTTACTGACCAAAACTTTATAGAAAAACTTAATATTGTTTTAAAAGAAAATAATATTGATTTCATTTATCCCGCTCACGATAGCGTTGGCTTGTTTTTAACCGAGCATTTAGAAGAAATCAATGCCAAAGTAGTTACTTCACCGCTTAAAACCGTTGATATTTGCCGTTCAAAATCAAAAACTTACGAATATTTCAGCGACTGCGATTTTATTCCAAAAACTTATGAAAATATAGACGATATTACCACCTATCCCGTGTTTGTTAAACCAACCGTTGGGCAGGGTTCTAACGGCGCTGTAAAATGCGATAATAGAAAGCAATTGCTAAACCGTTTAGACCTTGGTGACAAAGTGGTTATTTGCGAATATCTTGAAGGAATGGAATATACCATTGACTGTTTCACCGATAAAGACGGCGTTTTACGAGTTGCATCTTTGCGCGACCGTGCCCGTACAAAAACAGGTATTAGTGTGAATTCAAGAAACTTACCGCTTGATAAAGATATTTTAAGAATAGCAAAAGAAATAAACTCAAGATTAACTTTTTGCGGTGCGTGGTTCTTCCAAATGAAACTCAACGCCAATAACCAATATCGTATGTTGGAAATAAGTCCACGTATCCCCGGTACAATGGGACTTTCAAGAAACACCGGTGTAAACTTCCCCCTTCTTACAATTTACACCCTTTTGGGATACCCTGTTGAAATTTTAAAACACGATTATAACATAGAGGTTGACAGGGCGTTTATAAACCGCTATAAAATAAACCAAAAATATTCTTGTGTTTACCTTGACCTTGACGACACTTTGGAGTTAAAAGACAAGGTTAACGAATGGTTAATGCTTTATTTGTATCAATGCGTCAATAACAACATTAAACTATATTTATTAACCCGTCATGCACGTGATATTGATGAAACGCTTGCAAAACATAAAATTGCACCGCAGTTGTTTGATGAAATAATTCACATAAAAGACGATACTCCAAAATCTAATTACATAACAAAAAGCGATGCTATCTTTATTGACGATTCTTTTAGAGAAAGAATTGACGTTAAGGAAAAATGCAAAATCAACGTTTTTGACCTTGACCAAATTGAAGCACTGCTCGATTGGACACAAATTTGCTACAATTAATAGTTTAAGAGGATATGTTTTAAAAACATATCCTCTTTTTTGTCAAACTTTATTCTTGTATGAGTTGTAAAAGTTTCTTTATTTGAGTAGGGGTAATCTTAACCGTCCCAATTTCCAGTGTGCCGTCAGCATACACGTTAAAAGCATTTTTGCGATTTTGTTCACTGCTTCCGATACCAACTGTAAAAACACTGTCTTCGCTGGGCCTTGAATTAAATTTTCCAACCACAAATTGAGAAATATAATCGGCACGAGTAGAATTACCAAGTGAGGCACTGTAATTAGCGTAAGCATTGGTTAAGTAACCTCCACTTAATGAATATTTACCCCAAGCAGTTGTTTGACCGCCGCCGGCATGTGATGCCGCTCCTATTGCGGAACAACCGTAACCTTCGGCATGTGAGTTACTGCCTTTTGCCGATGTTGAAATTCCTTCGGCGTGTGATTCGTTACCTACTGCTTTAGTAT
This sequence comes from Oscillospiraceae bacterium, assembly GCA_015066165.1. Taxonomy (GTDB): domain Bacteria; phylum Bacillota; class Clostridia; order Oscillospirales; family Acutalibacteraceae; genus UBA737. The sequence continues at coordinate 24,299 of SVOX01000004.1, forward strand.
TACTGCCTTCAGCATGTGAACAAGCACCTGTAGCACTACTGGTTTGACCCTCAGCGTGAGCGCTGTCACCCGAAGCCACCGTCAAAAGCCCTTTAGCATGGGCGCCCAAATTACCCGAGGCGGTAGTTTGATTACCTTCGGCGTGTGATGAGTTACCAGAGGCAGTGGTACGGTTACCTTCGGCATGAGCGTTTTTGTTAGCAACATTATTGGTTAAATCATTAAAAATCTCACCCAATGCCTCTGTTTTTTGTCCAACACTGTCGCACTTGTCGCCCTTTTCACCTTTCTCGCCCTTTTCGCCGTTAAAAAGACCGTTGTCGGCATCTTGTCTAACCGAATAAGCAATATTTCTTATTTCATCAAGCAAAGTAATTACTTGACTGTAAGCATTAGGTGTGGGCTCTTGCGGTTTGTCACCTAATACATAACCGCTTTCCAACAATATAATGTTTTCTTTAGTACTTGTGGCAATACGGTCACCGCATACACCAAACACCGACAAAGTAAAACTGTTACCTTTTAAAACTTCAAAAGGTATGTAACACTCCTCATCAGATAAACAAAGTTGGTTATCCGCACGAAGCAATACGTTAATCGGTTCAACATCTTTCGCAGTAAATACCGCAGTTTTCGTGTAATCTTTCCAATTATCACTAAATAAAAATTTGACAGTTTCGTGTTTAACACTATCTGAAACAACTTTTGAATACGCTTCATCTCTTAATGTTAACACGTTGTTTGGATGCACTTCTACGCAAATCATAATTTCACCTCCTTTTCTTTTTATACTTCTATTATCCACAAAATCAGCACGACATTCACCGACATCTTTTAAAAATCGCAAAAAAAAATGGCTGTTTTACCGAAATTTCAGTAAAACAGCCATTATATTTTTCTTAATTAAACCTTTTATGCCAAGCATTTTTAGTTGCATAACAAATAATTGTACCTAATAATGCTATAATAATCCAAGTTAGCAATGTAAAATCCCAACCCAACTTTTCAGATAAAAGCGCTATGCCGTAGGTAGAAATGGCACTGCCAATGTATGTGCAACTGTTAATAATACCCGAAACGGTTGAAACCTTGCCGCTTTTTTCAAAAACACGTGGTGTCATACATATAAGCATAAGATTTACACCGTGCATACTACCCGAAAGTAATGCAAACAAAATTATTGAAATTATAACACTTTTACCCGATAATGCGTAAATTCCCATTGCCGATATAACGCCCACTCCGAAAAACAAAGCCGCACAAGAAATGGGGTTTGTAAACTTGCTCATATAAATATTTGTTACAAGTTGTATGCAAATAATACTGAATATTGGAAGAATTACACCTGTTAAAATTGACACAGCATCTCCCAAATCATATGACGCTTTAACGTAAGAAGGCATCCATGTAGCAACACCGTCACGAAGTGAACCTTGCAAAATAATTGCCACCATTATAAAAATCATCATTGGGGTAAAAAGTTTGTACTTTTTATCGGTGCTAACTTCTGTATTCACCTTTTCACGCTTTTGAACACCAATTTCATAAGAATATTTATTCCAAATAATTATCATTACCGCACCGCATATTGCCGCAATCCAAAAAACCCATTTCCAACCTAAAAGCGACACAACAACAGGTGACAGTAAATATATAATCATAGTTCCTATATTACCGCCCCACGTAACCTTTGCGGTGGCATTTACATAATCTCGAGCAGATAATAAGGTGGTCATAAGACGTACTAACGGCGGCCACATAAAACTTTGAGCAAAACCGTTTACACACCAAACACCCGCCATTACGTAAGGGTTTGGACAAAACGGAATTAACGTATTCATAAGTACCGTAAGGCAAAGACCGTAAGTTACCAGTTTTTTAGGTGAAATTCGGTCGCCTATCATTCCGCTAATAATTTGTCCAACACCGTAAGTTATAAAACTTCCCGTAACTGCTAACGACAGCAAACTTTCTGAAAATCCCGTAGCGGTTTTCATTGAAACAATAACCGCACCGTAGTTGATACGGGTAATATAACTTACCATGTAAGTTACCGCAAACAAAAATGCCAGAAAATTAACTTCTTTTTTACTGCTTAATTTTTCCATTCTATTATTCTCCACCTGTGTAAATCTTTATGTTGTTTTCTTTGTAAAGTTCTTTAAGTTCTTTAGGCAAAGAAGCATCAGTTATATAAATAAAATCATTCTTCATTTCACTAAGTTTTAAAAGCGCCTTTTTTTCAAACTTACTGCTATCGGCTAAAACAAAAATTTCATCGGCACAGCCAAGCATTACTTTTTGTACGTCGTAAAACTCTTGTCTGAAATCACATATGCCGTGTTCGAGCGATACCGCGCTTGTGAAAATAAACGCTTTTTGTGCATAAAGAGTAGAATACATATTGACAGTCAAAGAACCGTAAAAAGTATTTTCTTCTTTAATAAAATGACCACCGCAAAGTATAACCGAAAAATCTTTATATGAATTTAATATGTTAAAAACGTCTAACGAGTGAGTGATAACCGTAAGTTTTGTAAATTTTTCTTTTAATGCCTCGGCAAAGAAGATTGCCGTACTACCCGAATCAACCGCAATAATATCGCCTTCGTTTATAAACTCGCACGCTTTTAGCGACAACTCACGCTTTTCAGGACTGTTTTCCCTATTTCGTTGCGGTAAGGTTGAAAACTGCTTCATTTCATTTTTAGCAACAGCACCACCGTGCACACGGGTAAGAAATCCTTGCTTTTCCATATCTAACAAGTCTCTGCGCACGGTTTCAATAGAAACCGCAAATTTTTCAACAAGATTTGCTACCGTAACAGCATTATTTTTAAGTATCATTTCATATATAACATCTTGTCTTTCTTTAGCAAACAAATCCACACACCTCCAACAACTTCCACATAATACCACATTGTTCTTTCATTGTCAAGTACAAAAAAAGAGAACCCACTTTTATTAGAAGGTTCTCCTAAAATTTAACTTTCAAGATGTTTCTTTTGGTGTTTATATACAATAACAAAAACAATAAATTGCAACACCGCTATTATTACCCAAGTAATAGGATAAATTATATATAATCCTTGTGGTGTATGAAATTTTGGTATTTTGAACACGGTCAAACACCAAAGTATTCTAAGACCACAAAAACCAATAAGCGAAATTACGGTATTTGAAATTGAAATACCAAGTCCTCTGAGAGCACCCGAAGTTGTATCCATCAATCCTTGTATAAATAATGGCCCAAAAATGAATGTAATCCTTACAACACCCCAATAAATTGCTTCATTTGAATCGGTTATATAAAGACTTAAAAGTGGCTTAGCAAACACAATTACAAAAAACGACAAAATTATAACCGCTACCGTACAGAGTGCTAATGAAGTAAAATAAGAACGTTTTACTCTATCATACTTTTTAGCGCCAACGTTTTGTCCTACAAAACTCATACTTGTACTTAAAAAAGCACCTGTGAGCACTTCAGCAAATGCCTCAATGCTACTTGCTGCGGCATTACCCGTAATAAATCCCGGAAAAAATGCAAGTGAATTTATTGATGACTGAATCACCACGTTTGACAATGAAAAAGTAGAAGACTGTATTCCGGCCGGAATACCCAATCGCAAAATTTTACCTAAAGGTTTAGATGAAAATCTTAAATCTTTAAATGATAATTTAATTTGGCTATTACTTCGCATAAGTTCCCATACAACCAAAGCCGCTGCTAACGTTTGTGAGCAAACCGTTGCAAGAGATAGACCTACAAGGTCTAATTTAAACACCGAAATAAATACATAAGTAAGCAACAATTTTATTGGCGCTGTAACTAAAAAGAAATATAACGGTTTATTAGTATCGCCGTTTGCACGTAAAATACCGGCTCCAAAATTATATACCATAGACGGAATCATAGTTAAAAAATACGCCTTCAAATAACTACTGGCTTTGCCCAATATATCGATAGGTGTACCCATAGCACTTAAAAGAACTCCTGAAAAAGCAATACCCACGACAGTTAAAATCCCACCAATAACCAACGAAAGTAACATTGCGGTGTGTACATTTTCCGAGATATCTTTTTTATTTTTAGCCCCTATGGCATGACTTACCGCCACCGCACTACCCGTGGAACATCCTGCAAAAAAATTAACAATAAGTATCCGTAATGAATTTGTAGCACCAACTGCCGCAACAGCATTACTTCCGCTTTCACCAATTTGACCGGCAAGAATCACATCCGCTACGTTAAAAATTTGTTGCAAAAACCCCAAAAATATTATAGGTAGTACAAATCTAATCATTTGACTTACAATAGGTCCTTCGTTTAAATTCAATTTTCTTTTTTGAATCATATCCTCACCGCTACCATAATAATAATTTCAACTTATTGACATTACTTTTATTATCCGATATAATTGTATTACCGTTTTTAGCAAAAATCGTGTCATTTTTAAACTAATTTATCCCACTTTTTGATATTTGAGGTGATTATATGCAACCCTATTTTAATATGTCACGTGAAAAGAGTAACCAAATCGGCTCTTTTAATTACGAAAATGATTGGTGTGTACTGCAATTTCACTCACAAATAGAAATATGTATAATCCATGAAGGCGAAATGGAAGCATTTGTGGACGGAAAACAAAAGACATTAAAAAAAGGAGAAGTTTCGGTAGCATTAAGTTTTTCGCCTCATGCTTATAAAACACCCGTTCACTCACGCTCTTCCATAATTTTCATTCCCACCTATTTATGCGAAGAATTTACAGAATTAACCAAAAACAAAAGACTTACTTCCCCATTCATTTCAAATTCAAACTTATATGAAACATTAAAAGATTATTTTTCACTTTTACATCAAGACAATGTAAATGAAATTAAATCACGTGGACTTATGTATATGATACTGGGTACGATTTTAGAAAACGTACAACTTGAAGACTTACAAAATCCCATCAACACCGAACTTATTTCAAAGATATTATTTTACATAAATGAAAATTTTAAAAATGATATTTCACCTTCTAAAATCGCAGAACATTTTGGATATAGTCAAAGTCATATTTCCAGATATTTTAAATCTTGCTGCAGTATAAATCTTATACGGTATATTGCTTTAATGCGCCTTCGAAATGTGGTTATGCTACTACACGAAGGTCAACACACCTTAACAGAATGTATTCTTGAGAGCGGTTTTTCATCAAATACCACCTTTTACCGCACTTTCAAAAAGGAATTTGGTTGTTCACCTAAAGAGTATATAAAAAAGTCAAATACACATATATAAAAAATGCCGTGGAACTTCCACGGCATTTAATAATTCTATATTATTTTGTACCAAACAAACGGTCACCCGCATCACCAAGACCCGGTAGGATATATCCGTTTTCGTTTAAGCATCTATCAAGTGTAGATACATAAATAGGAACGTCGGGATGTGATTCGGCAACTTTTTGAACACCTTCGGGTGCGCCGATAACAGCCATAAACTTAATATCTTTGCAACCACGTTTCTTAAGTTGTCCAATAGCGTCACAAGCGCTACCGCCTGTTGCGAGCATTGGGTCAACAACTAAAACAAGTTTATCTTCAATGCCATCAGGCAACTTGCAATAATATTCCATTGGTTCTAAAGTTTCTTCGTTGCGGCAAAGACCAATATGTCCAACCCTTGCCGACGGGAATAATACGTGAATACCGTTAACCATACCAAGACCTGCACGAAGAATTGGAACAATAACAATAGCGTTATCTTTCACCATTTCTTGAGTACAGGTTTCAAGCGGAGTTGTAACTTGACACTCAACGGTAGGAACACCTTCTCGCAAACATTCAAAAGTCATAAGGGTTGTTATTTCTTCAATAAGTTCGCGAAATTCTTTCATACTTGTCTTTTCGTTACGAAGAATTGCAATTTTATGCTTTATAAGCGGATGATTAAAAATCGTAACATTATCATAATTTTTCATAAGAGATTATTCGCCTTTCTTTTTGT
>SVOX01000106.1 GCA_015066165.1 Oscillospiraceae bacterium
CAAATTTTTTCGACCGCTACGCCTTTTCGTTTTCCCTTTTTCATCCACAGGATGCGGTCAAACTCAAAGCTACCAAACTGAGCCACATCTCGATATTAAGTTTTAATTATTTCGAAAAATTGATATATCTATTTTTCCGCTCTGCTACGCAGCTTACTCTTGCGGTTCCCGAAAAAATTTTTGTCTTGGAGCGACAAATTTTTTCGACCGCTACGCCTTTTCGTTTTCCCTTTTTCATCCACAGGATGCGGTCAAACTCAAAGCTACCAAACTGAGCCACATCTCGATATTAAATATTCAAATATGTGCGCAGTTTACGCGCACATATTATTATATATTTCCCAAAGTGAAATGTCAATCTTTTTTTAAGATTAACCGTTTATTTGTTTTTGAGTTCCTCTAATGCCTTTTCCATTTTAGGATGTATCATATCTCCAATTTCGTTTGTGGTCATTCCCGCAAACTGTTCGGGATAAATAACTTCAATTATGCGAAAATCCACTTCACAGCCACGCCAAATCATTCGTTTTGGGATTTTACGGGTTCCATTCACTGCGCAAACCACAATTGGCACATTTGCCTTTAAGGCAATTTTAAAAGCGCCGTTTCTAAAAGGTAAAAGTTCGCAATTTTTACTTGTGTAACCTTCAGGGAAAACTGCTATAGACGCCTTTTTTTCTTTTAATATTTTTATAGCGCCTATAATTGTTTTTGCCGCTTCCCTATTATTTTCACGGTCAAGCGGTAAACCGTAAAGTTTGTGCATAACCTTGGCAATAAGAGGCATTTTTTCATAAATATCTTTTTTACCTATAAAACCTATATTGTTATTAGGAAAAGTTGACCAAATTATTGCAGGGTCAAAGTCATGCTGATGGTTGCAAACAAAAAGCATTTCACGGTCGGTTGGGACTTCTTCAGGTGACATACCGCTTAAATTTATCTTTACTCGGGCTATTGCAACTATCAACGGCACGGTTATTTTTAAAATAAAGCGGTAATATTTTGCACCTTTGTCTTGGCTTGATTTTAAACTTACAAACGCAAAACTTAACACAAACCACGCCAAATGCAAAATTACAAACCCCAAGAAAAACGCCACCAACAATACGGGGGCTAACCACCACGAGTAACTTTGCCTCAAAATAGGCCAAAAATTGTTAAGCAACGGCACAAGCAAAGCACTTAATACCAAATATACATAAATCATTTCAAACCTCAATTTTGCTTTCTTACTATTTCGTACTCATCATAAAAATTAAAGTACGGACAATTAAAAGTTTGCGAAGTTAAAAAACGGTGCATTTCATCTTCGTCTAAATTCACTTCACAAAAATAACAATCTGTTTCTTGGTCGTAAACATAGTTCGAACAATTTTCACAGTAAGTTTTTTTCATATTTTTCACCTACTGCAAATTTGAAGAAGATGAGGCACTCTCCACCTTTGAACTTTCGGTGGGTTTACTGCTTGAAGTTGCTTCTTCACTTGACTGGTTGCTCGAAGTCTGTTGTTCGCTTGATGTATCGCTTGAAGTAATTTCTTCCTGCTCTGAACTTGTTACTTCATCTTCTGAAGTGGTTTCCTGCTCGGATGAAGTTTCAACCTTTGTTGATGTATCATCACTTGTTGTAGAAGAAACGTTTTGTGAAGAAGACGGAGAACTTTCGTCTTTTGGCTTTTTGTTAGACGTTTTTTTGTCATCTTTACTTGAAGTTGATGTTGCAGAGCCGCCAAACATATTTCTATACCAGTCAACTTTATCTATACCGTTTTGTTCAACGTAGTCTTCAGGAGTGATATTTTCATAGAAAAATGCGCGTAGCAACTTCTTTGCAAAATCCAAATCGTAATAAACGCAAGAGCCCACTCTTGGTATGCTTGGGGCTTGCATTTGGTACTCGCTCATAGGCATTCTTGTTTGTTCAAATTTGGGAGATTTTAGCAACACGTCAAATGCCAATCCCATAATTTCACTATAAGAAAGCGATGTTTCGGTATAAGGGATGAGGGCTTTCACAAGTTTCATATACTGTGATTTTGGAAGGGTTAACGCTTTGTTGAAAAGTTGTTCCATAACGTAACGTTGACGGTCGGTTCGGCCAAAATCGTTATTGGTACCCCAAATATTTCTAAACTTTCTGATTCTTGAATAAGCAACTGCCTGAATACCGTTAACGTGGTGTTTACCTGCAGTTCTAATATAATACTTTTTAGGATTCTTTTTAAACTTTTTGCATTGACGTTCAACCAGTCCGTTAAAACCATCGACATGATTTGTAGATACTTCTTGTTCGGTAAGTTCAACGTCTATTCCGCCTACTGCATCAATAATTTCCGCCATACCGTAGAAATTAACTGTTGCATATTCCGAAATATCGAGCCCAAAGTTTTGGTTTATTGTTTTAATAGCAAGTTCAGGACCGCCCGAAGCATAGGCGCTGTTAATTTTATTGTACGAAGTTCCGCTCTTTTTCTCAATTTTAACCAAAGAGTCACGCATTATGGAAACAATTTTAACAGTTTTAGTTTCGGTATTAACGCTTAAAACCATAATACTGTCAGAATTGCCTTTGAGCGACTTTATACTTCTTGTATCAACGCCGAACAACGCAATATTAACAACCTTTTTATCTATTACGTTTTCAAAGCCCAAATCATCGGGATTGCCTGTAATTTTATTGTAATTATATCCAAGACCGGTAACAAGTACAATAACAGCAACTAAAACCAAAGCCACAACCGATGACACCGAAATACAAACAGCTTTTTGCCATTTTTTTAAACTCTGCCACCAGTTTGCAATGCTATTACCAATTTTTTGAAAGAAACCCGCAATACCGTGTTTCTTTTTTCTAAAGTGACCGCTTCTTAAATTTCCGTCCACTTCTACCAAATCAAAATCATCAGGTACGTTAACTATTTTAAATCCGTTATCTTTATCCATAATCCACCTTTATTCTTGTAAAAGAAGTTTATAAATCTCACCTTTTTTAATTGATGTAACGTTAGCCGCCTCTTTTGCCGCAAAGGAAGTTGACTGCCCTTCGCTAACCAGTTTTTTAGCAATTTCCACCGCTTGTTCCAAAGTGTATTGCTCTTTTTCCTCTTTGGCTCCGCTTATAATCAGTACAAATTCGCCACGCGGTGTATTTTCGGTATAATATTCCAAAGCACCTTCAAGAGTTGTGTGAAAAACTGTTTCGTGAAGTTTTGTAAGTTCCCTTACAACAGCAATATCTCTATTGCCAAAAACTTTTAGCATATCACCCAAAGTTGCCAACAACTTATGCGGCGCTTCATAAAAAATCATTGTGCGTTTTTCGTTTTTGAGTTCCTCTAAATGAAGACGTCTGCCGTTTTTTTGAGTAGTAAGAAAACCTTCAAAACAAAATCTGCCCGAAGGCATACCAGACATTGCAAGAGCAGTTGTAACCGCACTCGGTCCCGGAACCGATTCAACCTCAATATCATTTTCATAACAAAGGCGTACCAGTTCTTCACCGGGGTCAGATATAGCGGGCATTCCCGCATCCGATACCAAGGCACAGGTTTCACCTTTTTGAAGACGCTCTAGTATAAGATTTCCTTTTACCGCTTTATTATGTTCATAGTAAGAGAGCATTTCTTTCTTTATATCAAAATAATTAAGCAATTTTACGGTCACTCTTGTATCCTCTACCGCTAAAAAATCCACCTTTTCCAAAGTAGAAACGGCACGTGGGCTAAAGTCACCCAAATTACCTATTGGCGTACCTACAACATAAAGTTTGCCACTCATTATAAATACGCCTCCTTATAAGCACCGTAAATGTTTATCATTTCTTGTGAAAAATTTCCGTCTTCTTCAACGTAAAGAGTTGGCTCTATGCGAAGTCCCGTTTTGGCACATCTTTTACCTTCAACCAAAACAAGCCACGGCTCTTGCCCTTTTCGTTGACAAACAAGTCGAAGCCGTTTTGGCTCAACCTTGCACTCACCCATAAGCCGCATAAGTTCCGAAAGTCGCTCGGGGCGGTGACACATACATAGCCGACCGCCTGTTTGCAAAAGTTTTGCCGAAACTTCGATTATATCACGTAAAGTGCACTCTATTTCGTGACGTGCTACTTTGACCGTTTCATCAGGATTTTTAAGTCCTGCATTAGGTGCCTTATACGGCGGATTACAAGTAACAAGGGTATGACAGCCAAATTCCACCTTACCCTTTAAATCATTAAGGTTTGCATTTATTGGCTCAAATTTTGAAAGGTTTAACTCACTCTTTGTTTTGTTTGCCAAAAGAATTGCTTCACCGCTTATATCAACACCAACCGCCGATTGCAAATTGCCGTCACGCAACATTAAAAACGGAATTATACCGCAACCTGTTCCCAAATCGACCATTTTATCGTTTTTTCTGGCGGCGGCAAAATTGCTTAACAAAACTGCATCTGTTCCAAAGGTATGATGGTCACTCACATAAAGATAAAAGTCTTTGCCTAACGGCTCTTTTTTTAACTTCTGCTCCATTTTACGCCTTGCGGAGTATCTTCAAGAATGATACCCATTTCTTTCAATTTATCACGAATTTCGTCTGCTGTTTTAAAATCTTTTGCCTTACGTGCGAGTGTACGCTTTTCTATAAGTTCTTCAATTTCGCTGTCAAGTGTTTCTTCCTTGCGGTTATACACAAGTCCCAAAACGCCTGTTAGTTGGTCGAACATATCAGCACAAGCCAAAAGTGTTTCTTTTTTAGCACCTTCTGCAATGGCACCGTTTATATCACGAACAAGCACAAATATCGCAGCCAAAGCATCGGCTGTGTTAAGGTCGTCTTCCATAGCGGTAATAAAGTCATTTTTAGCAGTTTCCAAGAAAGCGGGAATTTCACCGCCTTGGTCAGCGTTTTTAACTGCA
>SVOX01000107.1 GCA_015066165.1 Oscillospiraceae bacterium
GAGGCGGCACCCGGTTGCACAATGAGCAGTTATTTTGATTCATTGGAAGTCAGAACCGAAACTGTTGGTAGCGCATTTGCTAACGTTGAATGTAAGATTATTGACCCCGAAACAGGTCTTGACTGTCCTAACGGTGTGAACGGTGAATTTGTAGCCCGTGGTTATAATATAATGAAAGGGTACTACAAAATGCCACAAGCCACAGCCGAAGCAATTGATAAAGACGGTTGGCTCCACTCGGGCGACTTGGCTTGTCGTGATGATAACGGTAACTACCGCATTACAGGACGACTTAAAGATATGATTATCCGTGGCGGTGAAAATATTTATCCAAAAGAAATCGAAGAATTTATTTACACCTGCCCCAAGGTTAGCGACGTTCAGGTTATTGGCGTACCTGATAAGACCTACGGCGAAGAAATTATGGCGTGTATCATTCTTAAAAAAGGTGAAACCATGACCGAAGAAGAAATGCGCAAATACATTGCCGACCATATGGCACGTCACAAGGTTCCACGTTATATTGAATTTGTTAATGCTTTCCCGATGAATGCTGCAGGAAAGATTCTTAAATACAAAATGCGTGAAGATGCCGCAAAGAGACTTGGCTTATGATAAACGATATTTTTGTAATTGATTCCCATTGTCACATCTATCCCGAAAAAATTGCCGAAAAGGCGGTAAAAGGCACAGATAATTTCTACGGTGAAAACTCGGTAGGGACGGGTACTGTGAGCAACCTTTTGGCATTGGGGCAACAAGCAGGGGTTGACCATTTTATTGTTCAATCGGTGGCAACTACTCCAAAACAGGTTAAAAGTATTAATGAATTTATAGCAAAAGAAGTTGAAAATTCAGGCGGACTTATGACAGGTCTTGGAACACTGCACCCCGATAGTGAAGATATTAAAGATGACGTAAAGCACTTAATGGAATTGGGACTTCGGGGTGTGAAACTTCACCCCGATATTCAGGCGTTTAAGATAGACGATTACCGCTGTCTTAAAATTTATGAACTTTGCGAAGAAAATTCACTGCCTGTACTAATGCACACAGGCGATAACCGTTACGATTATTCAAATCCTAACAGATTATTGCCTATATTGGATATATACAAAGGGCTTACAGTTATTGGCGCTCATTTGGGCGGTTGGTCAATTTGGGAAGAAGCGGTAGAAGCGTATTGCCAAATGCCAAATTTCTATGTTGACTGTTCTTCTTCTTTTCCTTATTTAAAGCCCGAAACGGCAAAGAAGATTATAAGAAAATACGGTGCCGATAAAGTTTTGTTCGGTACCGATTATCCAATGTGGTCGCCAAAGCGTGAAATTGAATATTTTATGGGGCTTTCACTTGACGAAAGCGAAATTATAAGTATAATGAATATGAACGTTAAAAAATTATTTAGTTTGGAGTAATGTTTATGAAAAACACAAATCTTGGCACAAAATGTGTTCAGGGCGGATATCAGCCAAAAAACGGCGAACCCCGTCAAATTCCAATTTACCAAAGCACAACTTATAAATATGATACCAGTGAAGATATGGGCAAACTTTTCGACCTTGAAGCATCGGGTTACTTTTATGCCCGTCTTCAAAACCCAACTTGCGATTTTGTTTCGGCAAAAATTTGCGAGATGGAAGGCGGTACTGCCGCAATGCTTACCTCTTCAGGTCAGGCGGCTTCCTTTTTCTCTATCTTTAATATAGCAGGTTGTGGCGACCATATTGTTGCTTCTTCGGCAATATATGGCGGTACTTATAACCTTTTTGCCGTAACACTTAAAAGAATGGGTATTGAATTTACTTTTGTTTCACCCGATAGTACAGACGAAGAACTTGAAAAAGCATTTAAACCCAACACAAAGGCAGTGTTTGGTGAAACTATTGCTAACCCTGCTTTGAACGTTTTAGATATTGAACGTTTTGCCGATATGGCACATAAGCACGGTGTTCCGCTTATTATTGATAACACTTTTGCAACACCTGTAAACTGCCGTCCTATTGAATGGGGAGCAGATATTGTTATTCATTCAACCACAAAGTATATGGACGGTCACGGTAGCGCAGTAGGCGGTTGTATTGTTGATTCGGGTAAATTTGACTGGACAAAATATCCCGAAAAATATCCGGGTCTTTGCACACCTGACGACAGTTATCACGGTGTAACTTATACTGAGCGTTTTGGTATTGAAGGCGCTTATATAACAAAAGCCACTGCCCAACTTATGCGTGACTTTGGTTGTTGCCAGCAAGCACAAACTGCTTACGTATTAAATCTTGGTCTTGAAAGTTTGCATCTTCGTATGAAACGTCATTGCGAAAACGGTTTGGCAGTTGCAAAATTCTTAAAAAATGATGACCGTATTGCTTGGGTACGTTTCCCACATCTTGAAGGCGACAGCAATTACGATTTGGCTAAAAAGTATATGCCAAACGGCGGTTGCGGTGTTGTAAGTTTTGGTGTTAAGGGCGGCAGAAAAGGTGCAGAGGCATTTATGAAAGAACTCAAACTTTGTTCTATCGCAACCCACGTTGCCGATGCCAGAACTTGTTGTTTACACCCTGCAAATGCTACCCACCGTCAAATGAACGATGACGAATTGGCTGCTGCAGGTATTACACCTGACCTTATTCGTTTGTCTTGCGGTATTGAAGATGTGGAAGATATTATTGCTGATATAAGCCAAGCACTTGATAAAATTTAAGAAGGATATATAGATATGCCTATAAGAATACCTAACGACTTACCGGCGGTAAAAACTTTAGAAAACGAAAATATCTTTGTTATGACCGAAACCCGAGCCATAACTCAAGATATTCGTCCGTTAAAGATATTGCTTCTCAACTTAATGCCCAAAAAGATTGAAACCGAAACTCAGTTGTCACGTCTTCTTGGTAACTCACCGCTTCAGGTTGAACTTGAACTCATACACACTAAAAGCCATCTTTCAAAAAATACTCCGCAAGAGCATATGTTGGCTTTTTATAAAACATTTGATGACGTTCGCCAGCGTACTTTCGACGGTATGATTATAACGGGTGCGCCTGTTGAACAAATGCCGTTTGAAGAAGTTGAGTATTGGCAAGAACTTTGTGAGATTATGGAATGGACCAAAACTCACGTTCATTCTACTTTCCATATTTGTTGGGGTGCTCAAGCGGGACTATATTATCATTTTGGAATTGATAAAAAACCGCTTGAGGAAAAGATGTTTGGTGTTTTTCCGCACACGGTGGATTATAAGCGTTCAATTTTGTTCCGTGGTTTTGACGACGGATTTATGGTGCCTCATTCGAGACATACAACTGTGGATATTGAAGACGTTAAAAATTGTAAAGAACTTAAAATTTTGGCTTCTTCAAAAGAAGCGGGCATTTATGCTATGGCTACCAAAAAAGGCAAACAAATTTTCATAACAGGCCATTCCGAATATGACGCAGGAACGTTGGCGGCTGAATATTTTAGAGATTTAGATGCAGGAAAACCAATTAAAGTTCCTGTAAACTATTTCCCCGAAGATAACCCCAAAAAGCAACCCAAAGTTACTTGGCGTGCTCACGCAAATCTTTTGTATTCAAACTGGCTTAACTATTTTGTTTATCAAACAACACCTTATGATATTGAAAAGATTAAGAAATAAAAAAACCGCTTAACGAGTAGGAAACCTACTTGTTAAGCGGTTTTTTATGTGATATCACTTTGAATATAAATTAATAATAATTTTGTTCTTTTTACGGGCTAATTCCAAGAATTTATGAGCGTTTGAAAAGGTGTTCTCTACATAACAAACAATATAATCTGATTTATTTATCATCCATTTATTACGTTCTATAATGGCATATTTTAAAGGTATATTTTCTAAATCAGGATAAATAGTATTGTCGTAATCGTTATAAGAATTATTTTTTTGCGGCAGATAAGCTAAAACTATATAATAGTTAATGTGAGGATAATCTTCTTTCAATTCCTTTAATAATTTTTGCACAGTAATATCAAAACTGCCATGTGTGCCAACATAAAACTTTGTGATATTTTTGTTTTCTATTAAATCTATTAATATATTTTTTAAAAGCGGTTTTATTTCTTTTGATGTGTTGCGGTGTCCAAAAAACGTGCAAGAAAACATATATAATCACCCTTGAATCTTATTTAGTCTACTTAAAATAAGTATACTATAAACATTATAGCATAAAATAATCTTAAAATATACTTAAATTAAGATTTTTCAAGGTGATTTTTTATGAGAAACAAAAATAATAAACATTTAGGAATTGAAATAGAACCTGAATTACATGCAAAACTGCAATATATTTCAAAGTATGAAGACCGCTCAATGAATGGACAAATTCTTTATCTTATTCGTAAATGTATAAGAGAATTTGAAGAGACAAATGGTGAAATTAAGTAAAACTCCGCTTTATGCGGAGTTTTTTTATTGTAGGGGCCGGCATTGCCGGTCCATTTTTGTTTAAAAAATTGGCAAACAATTAATGTTTTTTCTTACAAAACAAATATAAATAGTTTAGTTTTTAAAAATGCAAGTGAAATTTGTCGATTAAAAAAATATTTTATGAGTGTAATAGAAGTATATAAAGGCAATAATGATTATTGAATGGAGATGTCTTTATGTACAACAAGGTTTCAATTTGCGGGGTAGATACAGGAAAATTGCCGGTGCTGAAAGAAGCAGAAAAAATGCGATTATTAAAAGAAACAAGAGAGGGGAGTAAAAAAGCACGTGAAGAACTGATAAACGGCAATTTGCGTTTGGTTTTAAGTGTTATACAGCGGTTTACGGGCAG
>SVOX01000108.1 GCA_015066165.1 Oscillospiraceae bacterium
CTGCTTCACCTTTTTTAATCCCGAAAGACCGTCGCAAAGGCGGAGTTCAATACCTTTAACACCTGATTTTTCAATGTTTTTTTGAGCGTTTAAAAGAGGTTTCTCGTTGATATCTGTAGCAAAAACTTTATTTGCAATACCGCTATTAATTAAATGAATAGCAAGATAGCCGTGGTCTGTGCCAACATCACAAACCGCGGCGTTTTTCTTTACAAAATCAGCTATAGCAGAAAGTCTTACACTAAAGTTTCGCATTACTTGTTTTCAAAATATTTATTTAATTTTTCAACAAGCGCATCACAGTCAGTTCCGTGAACCATACAAGCCTGTTCAATGCTTTCGCCTCTTGAAGCGGGACAACCGAGACAGTGCATACCGATTTCAAAGAAATATTCTGCACAACCTCTGTCAATATCAAGTACATCGCCAATTAACATATCTTTAGTAATTTTCATTTTAGTTTCTTCCTTTTTATTTAAAATAATTTTGTTTCTTCACTTAAATTTTTTCTCGCGTGGTTGAAAAGTTTACGGTTATCCATTGACCAAATTCTTGAAGAAAAATCATCAGAAGCCACATTCTCAACCGCTTCGCGCATTGCGAAAATTCTAGAATCCATAAGGTCGAGTTCGCTTAAGAGTTCGGCTTCAATAAACATTGGTCTTACTGCGGCGCCAAAATCGGGCTCACCGTGGTGAGAAAGGCACATATGTTCAAGTAACATAGCGGTTTTTTGGCTTATTCCCAACTTTTCAGCATATTTTTCAACAACCATAGCGCCCATAGCAAGATGACCTAGCAAATTGCCTTCGTTTGAATAACCGGTGGCAATTCCTGTTTCGGCAACCTCAAATTCACTTAGTTTTGCAATATCGTGCAAAATTGCACCCGAAATTAAAAGTTCTCTATCCACAAAGGGATAAATATCGCAAACTTTCTCAGCTAAACGAACTATTGAAAGCGAATGGAAAAGAAGACCGCCTCTTATTGCGTGGTGAAGTTTGAAAGCCGCGGGCCAATATAAAAGGCACATACGGTTATCCTTTAAAATAGCGGTAACAATAGTTTTAAGTTCTTCATCCGCAAAACCTTCTGCAATACGCAAAAGTTCGTTATACATATCCTCACCTGAAGCGGCGGCAGTTTTAACAAAATCTGCAGGGTTAACACCGTCAGAAGCGGTAGTATGGCGGATACGCTCAATTTTAAGTTGGTCGGCACCGTTATATTGTGAAATCATACCGCGGATTTTCACAAGTTCATTAGCGTTATATTCACCGTGAAGTTCTTTAGAATAACGCCAAAGTTTTGCGTTTATTTCACCGTCAGAGTCGCCAAGCATCATATCAAGATAAGCGTCTCCCTTAGAAGAGGTTTTTTGGTCTATGCTTTTTATAATGCAAAAACCGTCAACCAAACCGTTATTGTCAATCGGAGTAAAATTCATAAGTAAAAATTCCTCTTTTTATTAGTTTAACTAATTATACTATAGACACAAAATTTATTCAAGTTTTTTTATTTGTTAAGTATTGCCTTTTAAATTACAAAGTGCCTCTGTAGTAAAGCCCTCTTGTGTGGTCAGTGTCAGGTGGGAGGGAGTTTTTGTAAGCCGCGATTACATCCTTTACACGCTCCGGGGTTTCTCGTGTAAAGTAAAGCACTATAAAATCAAGAACGTAAAGTTCTTTGGCTTTGTCAGCAAGCCATAAAGGTAAACTGTTTAGCAGTTCACTGTAACCGCCGCGGCACCTTATTGGAAAATCTATTCCCAAACGGTCGGTAATAACACCGTCTTTTTTACAGTCTTTACAAGAAATTCCGTTTTTAAGCGGGCAGTTTCTAAAGAGCATAAGCGGAATGTTTCCATAAGCTAAAATGCCTTTGTTTATATCTGAAGAAAGGGTTGCGATATCGGTTATTTTTTCTTCAGGGGATATAATAGCGGTATTTATTCCTAACTTTTTAAATGTTGCAATTGATTCTGAATTAGTGATGTTAAGTCCAATGTCAGCAAGAGGAACAAGTCCCGATTTTTGAACTGGTTCTATGTGAGAAAGATTACTGCAAAATGCGGCCTTTCCGCCGTTTTCTTTAAATGAAATAAGTTGATTTAAAAGTTTTTCTTCGTTTGACACACCTCGTGGAATATCGGCAATAATGGGAACCGAATAATTGCGAATTATATCTGAATTTTCTTCTAAAGGCAAAATTATTGCCGCAATATCTTGGGTGTTTTGTGGTATTTGAGAAGTTTTTTCAACCCTTATCACAATTTTGGGAGTTTTCTTATGGTTATTAAATTCTTTTTCTAAAAAATATGTAGCGTCAGATTCCTTTGTTTTTGTTTTACTGCGCTTATCATTAAGCAGTTCGCAGAGGTTTCTTCTTAAATCGTTAATTTCGCCTGCGCTCACAAAAAGACCATCACTCACAGTTAAATCTGCATTTTTCACATAATAAGGAGTATCTCCGAGTTTTGAAAGATTTTTTAAAACATCTTCCTTTGTAATGCTGCGGTTTTGGGCGTTTTGGGGGATATTACCCGTGATCGTGGCGGTATTTTCACCATCGGAAAATGATACATAAATAGGTTCTTGAGGAGAAATTTTGGCAATAATATCAATCGCCACATTTTTTCTCTCAAATCTATACATTTTGTGAAGAGTGGGGAATGCCTTATCGGCGGCAACAACATCTTCTTTTGTGCGAATTCCGAACATTTCTCGACCCAAGGTTGATTCAAAATAACCATCAGTAAAACCTGAACGGGAAAAAACGTTTTTCAAAGTGTTTTGAAGTTCAAGGTTTATAATTCCGTTATCCAAAGCCTCGCGGCAAGCGGCAGTTGCGGCGGCAACATATTCGGGACGTTTCATTCTGCCCTCAATTTTAAAAGAGCGCACACCAATTTCATATAATTCCTTTATATTCTCGAGAAGGGATAAATCTTTAAGGCTTAAATCATAGCCTGTACCGTTTTTAACAGAAAAGGGAAGTCTGCAAGGACCTGCGCAAAGACCTCTGTTACCGCTTCTTGAACCTAAGAAAGCAGAAAGCAGACATTGTCCCGAAACGCTCATACAAAGCGCGCCGTGAACGAATGCTTCAACGGTAATGTTTAATTCTTTCGCTTTTGCACAAAAGTTTTTAAGTTCGGTTTTAGACATTTCTCTGCCCACAACAACCTGAGTAAAGCCTAAATTTTTCAAAATCGGCAAAGCGGCGGGGGAGAGAACAGACATCTGAGTTGAAGCGTGCAGTTTTAGGTTTGGGATTTTTTCGTGAAGCACACGCGCAAGTCCTAAATCTTGAATGATTATACCGTCAATCCCCATATTATAAGCTTTTTTTGCCAGAGAAAACGCCGAACCTAGTTCATTTTCTTTAATGAGAATATTAAGGGTAAGATAAACCTTTACCCCTCTTATATGGCAATATTTAATTGCTTCGTTTAAATCGTTTAAACTAAAATTTTCGGCGTTTCTTCTTGCGGAAAATTCCTCAGCACCAAGGTATACAGCGTCAGCGCCGCTTCTTACTGCGGCGATTAACATTTCTTTATTTCCAACTGGTGATAGAATTTCGGCATTTTTCAAATTTTGCATAAACAATATTCCTTAAATGATAATATTCATTTCAATATTATAACATACTCCGATTTAAAAATCTACTTATCTTGCAAATTAAAGATGAAGGCTTTTATTAAAGGGTGAAATATCAGTTTATTACAAGCAAAAACGATGTTTTCCTATGGTGGTAATAATTTTTCTGCTAAAAATCCATTTGTTAGTTGATGTTGAGGGATTATAGTAATAAATTGCTCCGCCGCTTGGGTCATATCCGTTAATAGCGTCGCTTGCCGCTTTATAAGCGCTATCGGCTACGGGTTCATAAAACTGTCCGTCATCAAGACAGGAAAAAGCGCCTTTTTGGTATACCACTCCCGAAATGGTGTCGGGGAAAGAGGGATGTTCAATTCTATTGAGCACAACGGCACCTACTGCCACCTGTCCCTCATAAGGTTCACCGCGTGATTCTGCCGAAATAATACGCGCCAACAAATCATAATCAGAAGAATTATATCCTGTAAACGAATCTTTATTTCCGTTTATACCTAAGGCTTCAAGTGTTTTTTTGCCTACTACACCATCTGGTGTGAGTCCGTTTGTTTTTTGAAATTTAACAACTGCGTTTTTTGTTTTAGTTCCAAAAATGCCGTCAACCTTGCCACTGTAATATCCCCAATTTTTAAGTCTTGTTTGAATTTCCTTCACCTCGTCAGAGCGGGAACCGATTTTTGAAAGAGCAGAAACACAAACAGAGGTTAAAACAACTGTTAAAGTAATTGCGAGGGCGATTTTTAAGATTTTTTTCATGATTTTTCTCCTTTTTTAAAATTGTTTCATTTTAATTTGCCCATTTTTTGTAATTTTATTACTTTTCGACATACATACACTTATAACTACACCAAACACCGACAAAATAAACCGCGCCATAGAGGTATACTTATAACTGCAATCATAACGGAATAGGTTAGGCGAAACAATTCTGTTTCGCCACAAAATCTATGATTTTGCGACAAATTTTATTGAAAATTTGTCCTATACCGTTGAAATGAGTGTCGTGCAAAATTAAATATCTTATTTTAATTTTGCCAAAGCCACTTTTAAAGTGGCTTAACGAAACGCCTTTAGGCGTTTCGACAAACTACAATCATTATTATATCGGCGGTGGTAAAATTGAAGGATATTGTAAAAATATCAAATAATCAAGAAAACTTTACGGCAAA
>SVOX01000109.1 GCA_015066165.1 Oscillospiraceae bacterium
TAAGGGCGGTATTTCCGGCTTTATGAAACCGGTTGAAAGTGAACACGACCCTTTTATTACAGGCCACAGCAGTAATTCAATTTCTGCTGCGTACGGTATATACAAAGCAAAACGCTTATCGGGCGAAAACGGTAGTTCTATTGCTGTAATAGGTGACGGTGCGCTGACAGGCGGTATGGCTTATGAAGCGCTTAATAATGTTGGAGCCGGAAAAAATAATTTTATTGTTGTGCTTAACGACAATAAAATGTCAATTTCTCGTAATGTTGGCGCTCTTTCACGTTCGCTTACTAAAATGCGCAACAAACCAAAATATCACTATTTTAAGTTTGCTTTTAGTAAGTTTTTGCTTAAAATTCCATTTATTGGCGGATTTTTAAATTCATTTGTCTTTTCTATAAAGGAATCATTTAAAAATCTTATTTATAAAAATAACTTTTTCTCGTCATTGGGATTTAACTATTTGGGATCTGTTGACGGTCACAATACTGAAGCGTTGGAATCTTTGTTTAAAATCGCTCAAACCTATAACCGTCCAACCGTTGTTCACGTTATTACAACAAAAGGTAAAGGTTATACCTACGCTGAAAATAGCCCAAAAAATTATCACGGCGTATCTCCTTTTGATATTGATGAAGGCGCCATGTCAAACGCAGGACTGAACTTTTCTGAAGTTGTAGGTAACACACTTTGCGAATTAGCAAAAAACGATTCTTCGATTTGTGCTGTAACTGCTGCAATGACTGCGGGTACGGGACTTTCAAACTTTGAAAAAAATTATAAAAACCGTTTCTTTGATGTTGGAATTGCCGAACAGCACGCAGTTACATTTTGTGCAGGTCTCGCTAAAGGCGGTATGAAACCTTATTTTGCGGTTTATTCTTCGTTTTTACAACGTGCAGTTGACCAAATTATTCACGACTGCGCTATTGAAGGTTTACCTGTGCGTTTGCTTGTAGACAGAGCGGGTATTGTTGGGGAAGACGGCGAAACCCACCAAGGCGTTTTTGATATTTCACTTTTAACCGCAATTCCAGGTGTTGAAATATTTTCCCCTTGTAATTATCTTGAACTTGAATATCAAATTAAGAAAAGCGCTGGTGCCACTTGCGTTACGGCAATCAGATATCCACGCGGTTCCCAGAGCCCTAAAATCGTAGATTTTGACTACAAATCAGATTATTGCAAAATTGGAAAAAATAATAAAACTGTTTTAGTAACCTACGGAAGACTTTTTTCAAATGCTTTAGAAGCTCAAACTGATGCCGATTTTGATATTATTAAATTAAACAAAGTTTATCCTTTTACTAATGAATTACTTTGTGAATTATCAAAATATGAAAGAATTTTAGTTTTTGAAGAAACATTGAAAAACGGCGGAATTAGTGAACATTTGTCATCTTGTCTTTTCGGTAAAGGTTTTAATGGCAAGTTTGAAATTCACGCAATAGATAATAAGTTTGTACCTGCTGCCAGTGTTTCAAGTTCACTTGAAGAGAACAAACTTGATACCGAAAGTATGATAAGGAGTATTAAATGCCAAAATTAAGATTAGACGTGGCTTTGGTAGAGCAGGGCTTTGCCGAAAGTCGAGAAAAGGCAAAAGCGCTTATAATGTCGGGTATAGTTTATGTTAACAATCAAAAATCTGATAAAGCGGGTAATACTGTTAAAGATGATGACGTTATTGAAGTTAGAGGTGAAACTTTAAAATACGTTAGCCGTGGCGGACTTAAACTTGAAAAAGCCGTATCTGTTTTTGATTTTTCACTTAAAGATGCAGTTTGTGCCGATATAGGCGCTTCAACAGGCGGTTTTACAGACTGTATGTTACAAAACGGTGCTAAAAAAGTTTACGCTATTGATGTTGGTTACGGTCAACTTGCTTGGAAACTTCGTACCGATGAACGTGTTATAAATCTTGAACGCACTAATTTTCGTTATGTTACGTCTAACGAAGTACCCGACTTGCTTGACTTTGCTTCGGTTGATGTTTCGTTTATTTCTCTTTCACTTATTTTACCTGTTATGCGAACTTTATTAAAAGACGGCGGTCAGGCGGTATGTCTTATTAAACCGCAATTTGAAGCAGGTAAAGAAAACGTTGGTAAAAAAGGCGTTGTTCGAGATAAAAACGTTCATATTGCCGTAATTGAAAAAATAATTAATATTGTAAAAGAAAACAATTTTTCACTTTTGGGACTTGATTTTTCACCAATTAAAGGTCCCGAAGGTAATATAGAATATTTATGTCATATTCAAAAGACTGCCAATTCGCAAAATTTGTGTGAAATTACACCTTGCGAAGTTGTTGAAAAATCTTATGAATCACTAAAGGAGTGAAACCTATGAAGGTTGCTGTTTTACCGAATTTGGATAAGCGCGGCTCGGCTCAAGTGGTAGAAAATCTTGGTCTTCTTTTAAAACAAGAGGGAATAGAAGCATATTTACCAGACAGTATTTGCAGTTCTAATTTTAAAACCGCACCTGAAGAACAACTCTACGATATAGCAGATATTATTATAACTATTGGCGGCGACGGTACAATTATTCGCTACGCAAAACTTGCTGCCGGTAAAGGTAAACCTGTTTTAGGAATTAATGCGGGTAGGATGGGTTATCTTGCTAATATTGAACAAAACGAACTTTCTTTAATTCCAAAACTTTTAAAGGGTGAATATTTTGTTGAAAACCGTATGATGTTAAGCGTTGAAGTTTTTGAAAACGGTAAAAAAATAAACGAATTCAAGGGCTTAAACGATGCAGTAATTACAAGCGGTTTTATTTCACGAATAATTGATATTTCGGTATCAGTAGGTAAGGACACTATTAATTATTTGGCTGACGGTCTTATAGTTTCAACTCCTACCGGTTCCACCGCTTACTCAATGTCGGCAGGCGGACCTATTATCGACCCTTTAACCGAAAGTATGTGTATTACACCGATTTGTTCACACTCACTCTCAGCAAAGCCAATACTTTTAGGTGCTCAGAACGAAATTATTTTGAAATCTTTTTCAAAAAAACGTACTGAAATTTATTTAACTGTTGACGGTAGAAAAGTTGCAAATGTTAAACCTTATACTGAAATTAGAATTACAAAGTCACCAAATTCAGTAAAACTAATTCGGCTTAACGACCGTTCGTTCTATAAAACACTTTCAATTAAATTTAAAGACGGTAGGAGTTTTTAAAATGAAAAATTCAAGACAAAAAGCAATTCTTGATATCATAAACGAAAAAATTGTTGTAACACAAGAAGATTTACAAAATGAACTTCAATTGTTAGGATATGACGTTACTCAATCAACCGTATCTCGTGATATTAAAGATATGAAACTTATTAAAACTCACGACCGTGACGGTAATTACCGATATGCCTCTAACACCCGAATTACCGAAGAAAATTCTCATACAAAAGATATATTTGTAAAGTCTGTTATATCGGTTGAGTATGCACTAAATAACGTTGTTATAAAGTGCCGTACGGGTTTGGCTTCGGGTGCTTGTGTTGCGCTTGATGAAATGTTCCACGATT
This sequence comes from Oscillospiraceae bacterium, assembly GCA_015066165.1. Classification (GTDB taxonomy): domain Bacteria; phylum Bacillota; class Clostridia; order Oscillospirales; family Acutalibacteraceae; genus UBA737. The sequence continues at coordinate 3,539 of SVOX01000109.1, forward strand.
TAATGCTTGGATCTCTTGCAGGAGACGATACAATAATTGTTGTTACTTCCTGCACCGAAGATTCAAAAAAATTAACACAAGAAATTAAAAATATTTTATAACGGCGGAATTTTTATGTTAAAATTTTTACATATTGAAAATATTGCGGTTATTGAACAAACTGATATTGAATTTAAACAGGGCTTTAACGTGCTGACAGGTGAAACGGGTGCGGGTAAATCAATAGTTATTGATTCTATTAACGCTGTTTTAGGCGAACGCACTTCTAAAGACCTTATTCGAACAGGTTGTGACAGCGCAATTGTTTCGGCAGTTTTTTGTGATATTGACAGCACGACGCTCGAACTTTTGAGCCAAAACGAAATCTCACCCGATAGTGACGGCAATATCATTATTCACCGAAAATTAAGTGCCACCGGTAAGGGATTAATTAAAATCAATAATATTCCTGTTACGGCCTCGCTATTACGTGAAATTTCAAAAAATCTTATAAATATTCACGGTCAGCACGATAACCAAGCGCTCTTAAATTCGGAAAATCATTTATCTTATATTGATGCAATTGCCAATAATTACGATTTAATTGATGAATATTATCAAGAATTTCGTTCGCTTAATGCTATTCGTAAAGAAATTGTATCTTTGCAAATGGATCAAGACGAAAAAGCACGTAAAATTGATCTTTTAAAGTATCAAATCAACGAACTTGAAAACGCAAATATTAAAAATGGCGAAATCGAACAATTAAAACAAAATCTAAACATTGCAAATGATTATGAAAAAACTTTTGAAAGTTTATCGGCAGTAGAATATTTATTAAGCGGTAATGAGGATAATGACGGTGCAATAACCCAAATAACAAATGGTATTAAACGTTTGTCTTTGCTTGGTGATAATTTTGAAAAGGATTATACAAGATTAAATGAAGCGCTTTCATTAATACAGGATGTAAGAGCAAATGTTTCTTCGTTTTTGGGAAATACTGCTTATTTGGAACTTGATGCTAATGAAATTAACCAAAGACTTGATTTTATATCTCGTCTTATGGTAAAATACGGTTCGAGTGAAGAGCAAATGCTTGAGTTTTTGGATAATGCAAAACTTGAACTTGAAAAAATAACATTGAGTGATAAACGAATTATTGAACTTTCAAAATTACTTGAAGAATCAAAAATCCGTCTTGTTGAAAAGGGCAAAAAGTTAACTGATTCACGTGTTAAAA
>SVOX01000005.1 GCA_015066165.1 Oscillospiraceae bacterium
AAACGTTATAAATTTCACCCGTGTACTTTTCGTTTCTGTAAACAAACGCTTCACGAAGCATTATGTTTTCAAGATAATTACCCGGACAGTTTATAAGAAGCCGTGAATGAGGTCCCTCGTACGTGGTCTTATGTATCATACCCTTTGGTATGAACACAATGTCCCCTTTTTCCATTTCAAAAAGTTTGCCCTCTATTAAATAATGACATTCACCCTGTTCCAAATAATATATTTCATACATCGAATGATAATGTTTTAAACTTCTTCGCTCGGTTGCAAGGGCGGTTGTGTTATAAAAAAAGTTTCTCACTTCTTCATAAACTGCATCAGCCATATTTATCACTTCCTTATAATATATATAGCATATAATATCAAAAAAGTAAAGAAAATAAATTGAAATTGTCAATAATTTTAAGGAAAGTAACGAAAAATTGATATATAATAAAAATGTAAAAAAATTTTTTGGAGGTTTCATTATGAAATACGTAGGCAAAAAAGTTGAAGACATTAAAATTGCTTATATCGGCGGCGGCTCACGTGGTTGGGCTTGGGGTCTTATGAGTGACCTTGCCAAAGCTGACGATATCAGCGGTACCGTTGCTCTTTACGATATCGATAAAGAAGCGGCAAAAAACAACGCAATTATCGGTAACAGAATCGGCGACGTTGAAGGTTGCAAATCTGTATGGAAATACGAAGCAACCGATACTATCGGCGAAGCACTTACAGGCGCAGATTTTGTTATTATTTCAATTCTTCCCGCTACCTTTAAAGAAATGGAATCTGACGTACACGTACCTGAAAAGTACGGCATTTATCAAGCAGTTGGCGATACTGTAGGCCCTGGCGGTTACGTTCGTGCGCTTCGTACAGTTCCAATGTTTGAAGAAATTGCTTTAGCAGTTAAAGAATACTGTCCTGAAGCATGGGTTATCAACTACACCAACCCAATGACAATTTGCGTTAAAGCACTTTACACCGCATTCCCTGAAATTAAGGCGTTCGGTTGCTGCCACGAAGTATTTGGTACTCAACTTCTTATGGCTAAAATGCTTGAAGAAAATCTTGGTATTGAAAAAGTTAACCGTGAAGACATTAAAGTAAATGTTGTTGGTGTTAACCACTTTACATGGCTTACTTCTGCATACTATCAAGGTATGGATTTATTCCCAATGTATAAAGAATTTGCCCAAAAATACTACTATGAAGGTGTTACTACTGACTTTGGCGGCCACCTTAACGACTGTTTCTCATGTTGGCAAAGAGTTAAGTTCGACCTCTTTAAACGTTACGGCTACATAGCAGCAGCGGGCGACCGTCACTTAGCAGAATTCTGCCCTGGTGACTGGTATTTACAAAGCCCTGAACAAGTTGAAGACTGGAAATTCGGTCTTACACCTGTTTCTTGGCGTTGGAACGACTTGTCAGAACGTTTGGCTAAGAGCGAACGTCTTGTAAAGGGTGAAGAAGAATTTGAACTCAAACCCACAGGCGAAGAAGGCGTTGAACAAATTCGCGCTATATTAGGTCTTCGCACTCTTGTTACCAACGTTAATATGCCTAACGTTGGCCAAGCACCAAATCTTCCAATGGGCGCAGTTGTTGAAACAAACGCTTCTTTCACTTGCGGTACAGTTACACCTGTTAATGCAGGTCCTATTCCTATGGAAATCTATCCGCTTATCGCTAAAATTTGCGGCAACCAAGAAATCATTGTTAAAGCTTGTTTCGACCGTGACCTTGAACTTGCTTTCTCTGCATTTGCTAATGACCAACTCGTTCGTTTACCGCTTCCAAAAGCACGTGAACTCTTTAACGAAATGGTTCTTAACACCAAGGAATACTTAACAATGTATGATTTAGGGGATTTAAAATAATGCTTAATAAAACTATTCGTCCTGAAAAAGTTATCCAATTTGGCGAAGGCGGTTTTTTACGTGGCTTCGTTGACTGGATTTTACAAATCACAAATGAAAAAACCGATTTTGACGGTTCTGTAGTAGTAGTACAACCTATAGAAAAAGGTATGTGCGAAATGTTAGAAGCACAAAACTGTGTTTACACCCACGTTATGCGCGGTCTTAAAGACGGCAAACCCACAGTTGATAAGAAATTTATCGACGTAATTTCACGCACAGTTGAGCCCTATAAAAATTGGGATTCTTACATGGCTTTGGCAGAAAACCCTGATTTCAGATTTGTGGTTTCAAACACAACCGAATCGGGTATTTGCTTTGATAAAAACGACAAAGCAGAAAATGCACCTCAAATCACTTTTCCTGCAAAAGTTACTTTACTTCTTAAAAAGCGTTTTGATTTGGGACTTTCGGGTTTTGTTTTCTTGCCATGCGAACTCATTAACAAAAACGGTGAAACCTTAAAGCAATACATTCTCGACTATGCTGATTTGTGGGGCTTTGGCGCCGAATTTAAAGCATATGTAGAAAATGAAAACACTTTTTGCAACACTCTTGTTGACCGTATTGTTACCGGTTACCCAAGAGATGAGAAAATCGATGTTGGCTACACCGATAATATGCTCAACACAAGTGAACTTTTTCACCTTTGGGTTATCGAAGGCGATAGCGAGTTCTTGAAAGAACTCCCACTTGACAAAACCGGTCTTAACATCATTATTACCGATAATTTGGAGCGTTACCGCACCCGCAAAGTTCGTATTTTAAACGGTGCCCATACCTCAATGATTCCTTACGCTATGCTTGAAAACATTGAAACTGTTGGCGACTGTATGGATGATGAAAATATGTCGAACTTTGTTAAAAAATGTGTTTACGACGAAATTATTCCAACACTCGATTTACCGTCAGCCGAACTTATCGACTATGCTGACAATGTTTTTGAACGCTTCCGCAACCCATTTATCAAACACCTTTGCGCTTCAATTTCACTAAACTCTGTCAGCAAGTTCAAGGTTCGTGTTTTGCCGTCATTACTTGAATATATCAAACGTGAAGGCAAAAAACCAGAATATCTTTTAACATCATTTGCAAAACTTATTAAGTTTTATAAGACCGATATGACAAACGACGACCCCAAAGTTTGCGAATTTATGAAAACTGCAACTGTAAAAGAAATTTTAGCAAATACTGAACTTTGGGATGAAGATTTGTCCTACCTTGCAGATGACATTATGGAGAAGATGAACTAATGATAATTCATAAACTCGACAATGTGGAAGTGAATTTAGAAAACGGTCACAAATACGCCCTTCGTGATATAAAAAAGGGTGAAAATATCATAAAATACGGCAACCCCATAGGTCATGCAGTAGAAGATATTAAAAAAGGCGACCACGTTCACTCACACAACATAAAAACAAACCTCAGCAGTAATCTTGAATACACCTACAAGCCCGACTTTATCCCTACTGTCAAGGTTGAAAGCGACCAAACATTTATGGGTTACGTAAGAGAAGACGGCCAAGTTGGTATTCGCAACGAAATTTGGATTATCAACACCGTTGGCTGTGTAAACAAGATTGCAAAAAAATTAGCAGAACTTACGGGTGCTCACCACTTTGAGCACCCATTTGGCTGTTCTCAATTGGGCGACGACCAAACCAAAACCCAACTCATTTTAAAGGGGCTTGTAAACCACCCCAACGCTGCAGGTGTTTTGGTATTAGGGCTTGGTTGTGAAAACAATAATATTCCCGTTTTTAAGGAAGTTTTAGGCAAATGGAACGACCGCCGTGTTAAATTTATGAACACCCAAGATTTCGACGATGATATTGCCGAAGGTGTTCGCCTTATAAACGAACTAAAAGAATATGCCAATACCTTTAAGCGTGAACCTATCCCGATTAGTAAACTTAAAATCGGTCTTAAATGCGGCGGCAGTGACGGTTTTAGCGGCATTACCGCAAACCCGCTTGTTGGCTCTTTTTCAGATTCGCTTATTTCAAAAGGCGGCAGTTGTGTTATGACCGAAGTTCCTGAAATGTTTGGCGCCGAGCATTTACTTATGAAGCGTTGCCCAACACAAGAACTTTTCCAAAAAACAGTAGCGCTTATTAACAACTTTAAAGACTATTTTACCCGTCATAATCAAGTAATCTATGAAAATCCGTCACCTGGTAATAAAGCCGGCGGTATTACAACTTTGGAAGAAAAATCGCTCGGTTGTATTCAAAAAGGCGGTCTTTCGGAAGTTGTAGATGTGCTTGATTACGGTGACAAAGCCCAAAAGAACGGTCTTAACCTTTTAAACGGCCCCGGCAACGACATTGTCGCTATTACCAACCTTACCGCAGCGGGTGCACATATTATTTTGTTCACAACAGGAAGAGGCACACCTATAGGTGCTCCGGTTCCAACCGTAAAAATTGCAACTAACAATAATATCGCAACCCGTAAGAGTAATTGGATTGATTTTGACGCGTCACCTTTACTTACAGGTACTTCTATGGAAGATCTTACCGAAAAACTTACCGACTATGTAATCAGCGTAGCTTCGGGCAAGGAAACCCGTAACGAAGAAAACGACTATCGTGAAATTTCTATCTTCAAAGACGGTATTGTACTTTAATTTAAAGGAGTATATTTATGGGTATTATAAATAAAGATTTTTTCTTGACTAACGAAACCGCAAAAAAACTTTATCACGACTTTGCGGAAAACCTACCAATTATTGACTATCACTGCCACTTGGTTCCCAAAATGATAGCAGAAGACTACCGTTTTGAAGATGCTTATGATTTATTCCTTGGCGGTGACCATTATAAATGGCGTCAAATGCGTACTTTCGGCATTGATGAAGAATATATCACAGGCAACAAAGACCGTTACGAAAAATGGGTTGGTTTTTGCCGTGTTATGCCTTATCTCATAGGCAATCCAATTTATCACTGGACCGCTTTGGAACTCAAGCGTTACTTTGATATTGACGAGCCACTTTCTGAAAAGAACGCAAAAGAAGTTTGGGACAAGTGTAACGAACTTTTAAAACGCCCTGACTTTTCAGCTCAAAATCTTATTAAAAAATCTAATGTAGAAGTTATTTGCACAACTGACGACCCTGCTGATGATTTAAAATACCACATACAACTTCGCGAACAGGGCTTTTCTACCAAAGTTTTACCAACCTTCCGCCCCGACAAACTTGTTAACATTGAAAAAGGCGAATTTTTGGGTTATATTGAAGCCAACGGCATTGATTCTTATGAAAAAGCATGTAGTTGGATGGCAGAACGTATTGCATTATTTAACGATAACGGTTGCCGTCTTTCCGACCACGCTTTAGAATACGTTCCGTTTGCAGTGGGCGACGCTAAAGCGGTTTTCGATAAAAAGGTCAAGGGTGAAGAATTAACTTTAGAAGAAATCGACACCTTTAAAACCGCTATGCTTAAAGTTTGCGCAGTAGAATACACAAAACTTGGTTGGACAATGCAACTTCACATTGGCGCACTTCGCAACAACAACAGCCGTATGTTTGAAAAGTTGGGCGCTGATACCGGTTTTGACTCTATTAACGACCTTTGCATTGCTGAAAAACTTTCTGCATTTATGAATTATCTCGATACCGACGATATTCTACCTAAAACTATTCTCTACACTTTGAACCCCAAAGATAACTATGTTTTGGGAACAATGCTCGGCAACTTCCAAAAAGGACCCGACGTTTCTAAAATTCAATTTGGATCTGGCTGGTGGTTTAATGATAACGCAAGCGGTATGGTAGCACAAATGGATGCTTTGGCAAACCTTGGAAACCTTGGTAAATTTGTGGGTATGCTTACCGACTCAAGAAGTTTCGTTTCTTACCCCCGTCACGAATATTTTAGAAGAATACTTTGTAATATGATAGGTGGTTGGGTTGAAGACGGTCTTTATCCTAAAGACTTCGACGCACTTAAAAACATTGTTGAAGGTGTTTGTTACCGTAACGCTAAAGACTACTTCAAGTTTTAAGGAGATTTATTATGTACTTTAAAAAAGCAACTCCCGAAAGCGTTGGTATTAATTCTTGTGAAATTACAAAAATGATAAACGCTATAAATAAGCATAATATTCCCTTGCATTCACTTCTTATAGCACGTGGCGATAAACTTATAAGTGAAAATTATTGGGCACCAATAAAAGCCCAAGATAATCACCGTATGTATTCACAAACAAAAAGTTACGTGGGTATGGCTGTTAGTCAACTTATTGCCGAAGGAAAACTTGGTCTTGACGATAAAATAATAGACCACTTCCCCGAATATTTGCCCGAAGAAGTGCATCCTTATTTGGCGGCTCAAACCATTGAACATATGCTTAATATGCACACCTGTTTTACCGATTGTCCTTGGTTTGAAAATCACGACGGTGACCGTGTTAAGTACTATTTCTCAATGAAACCCGTTCACTACCCCGGCACAGTTTACTATTACGACAGCACCGGTTCGTTTGTGCTTGGTGCTTTGGTTCAAAAAATAACAGGTAAAACTTTCCTTGATTATTTAAAAGATAAAGCGCTTACAAAAATCGGCTTTTCTGAAAATTCAAAAGTGCTCACCTGCCCCGGTGGATTTGCTTGGGGTGATTCGGCTTTGCTTTGTACTCCAATGGATATGCTTCTTTTTGCCCGTTTACTTGCAAACAAGGGCGAATGGAACGGTGAACAACTTCTCGACAGAAACGCCGTAGAACAAACCATTGCTGTTCCCTGTTCTTGCGGCGGTGCGGGCGGTTATATCTTCTCAGGCCTTGGTTACGGCAGACAAGTTTGGCGTACTTATGAAGACAGTTTCAGTTTCTTTGGTATGCACTGCCAGTTTATGATTCACAACCCCAAAACCGATATTACAATGGTTTGTACTGCGGGTTGTCAGCGTGGCAGTTCGGGTCTTGCTAAAGAGGTTATCTATGGTTCGTTCTTTGATTTTATTGTTGATAAAGCAAAGGATACCGCTTTACCCGAAAGTGAAGCATATGATGAACTTCTTGCTTTATCAAGTTCATTAAAACTTACCACCGTTTGCGGTAACGACACTTCTATTATTGCCGACCAAATAAACGGTAAAACCTTTAAAATGGAAGAAAACCCAATGGGTGTTAAAGAGTTTACCATTAAACTTGACGGCAAATACGGTGAATTTTGCTATGTAAACGCTCAAGGAAATAAAACAATTAAGTTTGGTATCAAAGAGAACGTATTACAGCAATTTCCCGAAATTGGCTATTCAAAAGACCTTGGCGGTGTCAGAACCCAAGACCACACCTACCTTTGCGCTGCTTCTGCCTGTTGGACCCAAGATAATAAGTTTAAACTTTTAACACAAATTATTGATGAATATATCGGTACTTTGGATGTTATTGTTGGCTTTAACGACGGCAAGGCAGTACTTCAAATGATTGGTGACGCCGAAGATTTCTTAAAAGAATATAACGGCTACGCTACAAGTAAATAAAATAAAAAATGCTTTCTCAAAAGAGAAAGCATTTTTATTTTAACAGTATTTCTTTACAATTTCCTTTAAGGTGTCCCAATTATCTTCCATTTCTTTAACAAGTTTAAACTGAGTACGGCAACGGTCCAAATTATGCTCAGGGTATTTTGTTTTAAAATATGTATCACCCGCAAGGTAGTCAGTCAAAAAACGCATACCGCATTCAATGGTCATCATTTTTGCGCCTTCGGGAAGCAACATGATTTCACTCGGTTTAAAATCGTCTTTTAAATTTTCTAAAAAGCCCTCGGTATAAGCTTTAAAAAGACCGATATCAAGTTTTACTTTGCTTAAATCTTTTTCGTCTTCTGCCGCAGTAGAAGCACCAAAACGAATAGAATCGCCAAAATCAGTAACCGAAAAACCCGGCATTATTGTATCAAGGTCAATAACACAAAGGGCTGTACGGGTATTTTTATCAAGCATAACGTTATTTAACTTTGTGTCATTATGACTTACACGTAACGGTAACTCGCCACGCTTGTTGGCATCAAGCAATACACTGTAAAAACTTTCCCGTTCTTTAACGAAAGCAATTTCCGCTTCAACTTCCTTTGCCCTACCGCAAACATCTTGACTAACCGCTTTTAAAAAGTCGTTATATCTTTTTGGTGTGTTATGAAAATCTTTTATTGTTTCAAACAAACTCTCTGCAGGAAATGATGCTAAATCCTTTTGAAACTTGCCAAACGCCTTTGCACATTCTTTAAAATCTTCAACACTTTCGGGACGTTCAAGACAAAGTGAATCGGTAACAAACTCGTAAACACGCCAACATCTGCCACTTTCGTCTATATGATATGCTTCGCCGTTTGCTTTTTTAATAAGTATTAAATTTTCACGGGGATTATTGGACTTGGCTTTTAAATAGTCGGTCACTTTTTCAATATTACTCATAACTTCCGCAGGTATGAAAATTTTAGTATTTATCGACTGCAAAATATACTGATGTTCTCCCTTTTCGGTATCGCAAACCACCAAAAAAGTATCGTTAATATGGCCGTTACCATAGGGCTCACAGTACTTTACCTTGCCCTCAATCAAGAAATTTTCCACTTGCTTTAAAGCGTCTAATTTTAATTCATTCATATAAAACACCTCAACACCCGAATTATATCACTCGGTATTTTAAAAAGCAATATAGTTATATAAATTTAAAGATAAAATATACAAAATCCCCGATAGATTTGAAATTCTATCGGGGAATAATCTTATAACAAAGACTTTACAAATTCAAAATCTTTATTTTTTACCTGTTGAACCAAATCCGCCTTCACCTCGAACAGTGTCGGTAAGTTCTTCAACTTCGGTGTATTCTACCTTTAAAAACGGTGCTATAACCATTTGGGCAATGCGCTCACCGTCGGCAATTTCTTGAGTTTTGGTTGAGTGATTATGTAGTGACACCATAATTTCACCACGGTAGTCACTGTCAACCACACCAACTTTGTTTGAAGGCGCCAAACCACGCTTATTGGCAATACCGCTACGGGCATAAATAAGCCCTGCGTAACCTTCGGGTATTTCCATTGCAAGACCTGTTTTAATAAGTTTGGTTTCACCCGGCTGGAATGTTACGGTTTCACCGTTTGTACAAGCATAAAGGTCGGCTCCTGCAGCAAACTCTGTACCGTAACTTGGAATAACTGCATTAGGGTTTAATTTTTTTATATTAAGTTTCATATCTTTCACCTATTCGTAAATATTGCCCGAGCCCATTCTCCTTTGCCATTCGCCAGAAAGCCAAATAACTTCACCAACCGCTAAAGATTTTTTAACGTCTATAATTCTTTGATTAGAAGAGCCACGGAACAAAAGGTCTAAACTTTTGAGTTCTTCAACAAACTTACCGTCAACCAAAACGTCTATTTTTTCAAGTATTTTTTGCACAGTTTGAGCATTTCCAACTTTTCCGCCAAGTAACTGACTGTCGAACAAAAAACCAGTATAACACCAAACAGTTTTAGTTGGGAATTTTTGTTTTATGGCGGTTAATATTTCTAAAACACCGTCTTGATTTTCGGGTTCAAAGGGTTCTCCGCCCAAAAGCGAGAACCCTTCAATATAATCTTTATCTATTGCTTCAAGCAGTTCGTTTAGAGTTTCGTTTGTAAACTTTTCGCCATAATCAAAATCCCATGCTTCGCTGTTGAAACAGTTTTTACACTTATGACGGCAACCGCTTACAAAAAGCGAAACCCTAACGCCCGGACCGTTTGCAATATCAAATTTTTTAATTGTCGCGTAATTCATAACCAAATTCAAAACTTCTTAATTCCGAATTACGAATTCCGCATTCCGAATTACAAATGAAGTACTCTTTCTTTAATTTCCTGTGTTCTGCCTTGGTTCCAGAACTGTGTTCCAATATAACCGCAGGTACGACGTGCAACGTTTAGTTTGTCTTGGTCGGTATTTCCGCAAGAAGGACACTTCCAAACAAGTTTGCCGTGTTCATCTTCTTCAACCAAAATTTCACCGTCGAAACCGCATTCGTGACAGAAGTCACTCTTTGTATTAAGTTCGGCATACATAATATTATCGTAAATAAATTTCATAACCGAAAGTACGGCGTCAATATTATTTTGCATATTTGGAACTTCTACGTAAGAGATAGCACCACCTGGTGACAATGCTTGGAATTTTGCTTCGAGAGCCAATTTATCAAAAGCATCAATATCTTCGGTTACGTGAACGTGGTAACTGTTGGTAATGTAGTTCTTATCAGTAACACCGGCAACAGTGCCAAAACGTTTTTGCAAACATTTAGCAAACTTATAGGTTGTGCTTTCAAGCGGTGTTCCGTAAAGTGAATAGTCAATATTTTCAGCGGCTTTCCACTTTGCTGTGTATTCATTGAGTTTACGCATTACTTCAAGACCAAATTCTTCACCTGCTTTTTCGGTGAGTTTTTTGCCTGTCATACTGTAAACACATTCCCAAAGACCCGCATAGCCTAGTGACAAGGTTGAATATCCGCCGTGGAGATATTTATCAATTGTTTCGCCTTTTTTAAGACGTAAAAGTGCACCGTATTGCCACAAAATAGGAGCCGCATCAGATACTGTGCCTGTGAGACGTTCGTGACGTGCTTGGAGTGCACGGTGGCAAAGTTCCATTCTTTCATCAAAGATTTCCCAGAACTTTTCCATATTTTTATTTGCCGAAAGTCCAATATCAACAAGGTTAACTGTTACAACACCTTGGTTAAAACGACCGTAATACTTTGGTTTGCCTTGTTCATCAACAAAAGGAGTTAAGAAACTGCGGCAACCCATACAGGTATAGCAATGGCCTTCGCCGTTTTTATCAATTTTATTTTGAAGCATTACCTTTTCAGAGATATAGTCCGGAACCATTCTCTTTGCGGTACATTTAGCAGCAAGTTTTGTAAGATACCAATATTTGCTGTCTTCACGAATGTTGTCTTCTTCCAAAACGTAAATAAGTTTCGGGAAAGCGGGTGTTACCCAAACACCCTTTTCATTTTTAACGCCTTGATAACGTTGTTTTAAAACTTCTTCAATAATAAGCGCCAAGTCTTGCTTTTCTTGTTCGTTTTGTGCTTCGTTAAGATACATAAACACAGTAACGAAAGGCGCTTGACCGTTGGTTGTCATTAAAGTTACAACTTGGTACTGAATCATTTGAACGCCCTTGCGAACTTCATCAAGCAAACGCTTTTCAGTGATTTGACGCAACTTTTCTTCAGAAAGTTCAACACCTGCAGCGGTAGTTTCTTCTACAACTTCTTTATATATCTTTTGACGGCTTATGTTCACAAAAGGAGCCAAGTGTGTAAGACTGATACTTTGACCGCCGTATTGGCAAGAAGCAACTTGCGCAATAATTTGAGTTGCTATATTACAAGCGGTAGAAAAACTGTGCGGTTTTTCAATTAAAGTACCGCTGATAACTGTACCGTTTTGAAGCATATCTTCAAGATTTACAAGGTCGCAGTTGTGCATATGTTGAGCAAAATAATCGGCATCGTGGAAATGGATAAGACCTCTGTCATGTGCGTCAACAATTTCAGGGCTTAAAAGAATACGCTTTGTAATATCTTTACTAACTTCACCTGCCATATAGTCACGTTGAACGCTGTTTACGGTAGGATTTTTATTAGAGTTTTCTTGTTTAACTTCTTCATTATTGCATTCAATCAAACTTAAAATTTGTTCATCAGTAGTGTTTGATTTACGAATTAACGCACGGTTATAACGATAGGTTATATAACGACGGGCAACGTCAAAAGCACGTTGATTCATAATTTGGTCTTCTACCATATCTTGTATTTCTTCAACGCTCAAAGAACGGTTGATATTAGCCGCCGCACTTTCCACGTCTTCAGCAATACGCTTAATTTGAACAGCGCTCATTCGCTCACTTGGAACAACGCTTTCATTTGCCTTTGTTACAGCCACAATAATTTTTTGGGGGTCAAATGTTACTTCTGCGCCACTTCTCTTGATAATTTTCATAATCCTTACCTCATAAATATTAATATTTTATGTCATTTGCTTAAAAATTTCAAACACAACATCTTGTGGGAGCAAAGATTATTATACCACAAATAATAGAAATATCAAGTACTTTTTTATAATTTTTTAAATTTTTTATTTTTTAAAGCCGGTTCCAAAAATCTCACCCGCTTCTGCAACCACAATAAAAGCGTTGTTATCGGCATTTGTGGCGCTTTTATATACTGCGTGAACTTCGTTTCTTCTAACGGTACACATAATCATCTTTCGCTTTTCGCCCAAATATCCTCCAACCACGTCGATAATAGTCACCCCACGGTTAACAACCGTAAGTATTTGAGACACAATATCTTGTGTTTTGTCGCTGATTATATAAACTATCTTTCCCTTGTCCGCACCGTATAGCATTAAGTCCATAATTTTTGAAGAAGAATACAGCGATATTACCGAATAAAGCGCACTGCTTGTATTTTTATATACAAACGCCGCAACAGTTACTACAAGCGCATCTATAAAAAGCATAATTTTTCCTACACTCAAGTACGGATATTTTCTGTTTATAAATTTTGCAACAATATCCACCCCGCCGGTTGTACTGCCACGAAGCATAACCAAACTAATACCAAGCCCCATAAGTCCGCCGCCAAATACAGCAGCGAGAATTAAATCTAAATGTATTTTTGGCAATAAAACCTGACACAAATCAAGAGTAACCGAAGCGACAACAATAGCCACCGCTGTTTTAATAATAAATTCCTTTCCAAATCCAAAAAAGCCAAGCGCCAAAAGCGGAATATTAAGAATAAACACAACAGTACCCAACGGCAAAGAAAATAAATAGTTTAAAATCGTGGCAACACCTGTCACACCGCCTGGCGAAATTTTATTAGGCGACAAGAGAGTTATTATCGCTACCGAATATATAATACTTCCAACTAAAAAATAAAGCATATCAATTAAAAAAACTTTTACTTTCAAAATAATCACCTAAAAATAAATGGATACACTATTTTAGCGTATCCATTTTAGGTGGGTTTATTTAATTTCAGAATTTATATGCTTTGGCTTTTATGATTTTACCTTCAGTTTTCAGCGTTACAGGTGTTCTGTCTTTAATTTGTTTAAAACACCTTGAAACTGAAACCTTGCCACCACATAAAAATATCTCCGCAACGGTCACATCTACATACATTTTTATATCAAGGCATTCACTACACTCAAAATCAAATTCAATATCATTAAATCTAAAGTGATTATTTTTGATTTCAAGTTTGAAGCTGTCTTCAATTCCTATCTCAAAACTTTCATTTGGTTGAAGCTTTGCGGTTATATCCAGTTCAAATGAACGTCCCAAATCCACAGTGTCATTAAATTCGATTTCTTCTTTTCGTAAATTTTCAAGAGCTTTTGCCGGTTGCATTATCAAATTGTTTTCCTTGTCTAAATCGAGCATTCTGGGATATGAAACACAGCCATTCCAGTCCATAGTATCCATAAAACCCGAAATCCAACCCATTATATATGTATTGTCTCCCTCACCCTTAAAGGTGGAAGTTGCATAAAATCCGCGTGAAATATCATAAAGCTTACATCCCTGACTTACATATCCGTAACTTAAAATGCCTTGCTTTTCAACATTGAATTTATAATTATTTATATCAAAACTACCAACAAAATACCGGGGATTATTATACGGAGAATAAATAAGTACCCATTTATCCTTAATCTTAACAAAATTTATACACTCACCCGTATGTTCCAGAAATACGCCTTTATATTCCCATTTAAGTAATGTATCGTCAACTGCCTCATAAATCGGTATCATATCTTGATTATCATCAGTTCGGGTACATTTTGATATTATCATAAAGGTTCTATCATTTTCAGTAAATAAAACAACATCACTCCAAGTAGAAAGGAACTGCGGTCCCCCGTGATTATCCATTGTAAGAACGGCTTTATTATTATTTATCCTTTCCCACAAAAGCAAATCGTCGCTACCTCGCACCGCAACATGCTCACGATTAACATTTATATCTTCAAAACAACGTGTATAAAACATAAGCGGTTTATTTTGCTTATCCATAACAATAAACCCGTCGTTTAAATTCAACTCTCCCTTTTCTTTTTCCTCGGGGACAAGCGCAAATGGCAATTCCTGCCAACTTATCATATCGTCCGACACTAAGTGCGCCACCGCACCTGCCATACGGCGAGGGTCATTATCATAATTGGTATCATAAAAAAGATGGTATTTGCTATCTTTATAAATACCGCCCCAAACATCTAAAAGTAAACCGCTGGGACTCGAGAAATGATATTTCGGCTTAGCGGTATCATTTTTGATTTTTTCTTCGAACGGTTTTCTAATATTCATAGCGTGTAATATATCTCGCGGTATTTTTGTTTGCAAAAAAATCATCTCCCAAACTCTTTTTCATAATTATAAATTAAGTTTAACAACTTTGTCAACAATAAAAGAGTCTCACTTTTTTGTGAGACTCCCGTTCGCATTTTTCCATATTATATCAAAAAGTTCTTTTGCTCGGTCACTCTCTCCCGAAAGGTAAAGAAAGCCAAAAAGCGTTTCAAGTCCTGTTGCTAAATGATATTCCCCACCGGTTGAGTTTTTAGGGGTGTTTCCTGTGTGAAAATTTCTGCCACGCTTAAAAACCGAAAGTTCCTTTTCAGAAAGTAAGGGTTCAATAAGGCGAAATGCTTCGGCTTGGGCGGTTGCATTTACAAGTTTTACCGAAAGTTTGTGAAGTTCACCCGAAGGGCGATTAACCTCGGCTAAATATGTGCGGACATACAGCCCATAAACCGCATCACCCACAAAAGCCAAAACAGATGGGCTTAATAAATTAGGATTATCCATAAATTTCACCTTAATTAACAAAATCAAATTCAATATCGAGAATATTTACAGTATCACCTTCACCTATACCCGCTTTTTCAAGTGCATCAATAATTCCGCACTCACGAATAACACGTTCAAAGTATTGAAGTGACTCGTAATCATCAGGGTCAACGTTGTTCATAACTTCCATAAGCCAATCGCAATTTTCAACATAATAAATATCATTTTCTTCACGAATAGTAAAGGTTCTAATATTTTTAGGTGCTTCTTCTATCGGCTTTGGTTCAGCTTCAAAAATCTTTATAGGCGGAAGTTTTGCAAGTTCACTTGCAATATGGTTTACAAGTACGTCGGTACCTTCGGCAATGGCTGCCATAATCGGAAAGAAACTATAACCCTTTTCTTCAAAATACTTTCTATACTTTTCAATTTCTTCTTCGTCGATAAGGTCACACTTATTGGCAACCACAATTTGCGGTCTGTCACAAAGTTCACTCGAAAAAACTTCAAGTTCCTTATTGATTTTTTCAAAATCGTCAATAGGGTCTCTGCCCTCACTGCCCGAAATATCTAAAACGTGCAAAAGCATACGGCAGCGCTCAACATGACGCAAAAATTCGTGACCTAAACCTACACCTTCGCCTGCGCCTTCAATAAGACCGGGTATATCAGCCATAACAAACGAACTGCCTTCACCCATACTTACAACGCCCAAAACAGGTGTCCGGGTTGTAAAATGATAATTGGCAATTTTGGGTTTTGCCTGTGAAACCACCGAAACTAACGTAGATTTACCAACGTTTGGAAAACCAATAAGCCCAACGTCTGCCAAAAGTTTTAATTCAAGTGTTACGTCAAGTTCTTCACCAAGTGCTCCACTTTTTGCAAAACGCGGAATTTGACGGGTTGAAGTGGCGAAATGTTGGTTACCCCAACCGCCGTTACCGCCTTTAGCAATAACAACACCGTTTTCATCCGAAATATCGGCAATAATTCTGCCCGTTTCGGCATCTTTTACAAGAGTGCCCACAGGTACGCTTATAACCAAATCACCGGCACTTTTACCCGTTCTGCGTGAAGTACCGCCATTTTCACCCGAATCGGCTGTGTATTTTCTTTTATATCTAAAATCAGCAAGGGTTGAAAGGTTACTGTCGGCTTTAAATATAATATCTCCGCCTTTTCCGCCGTCACCGCCGTCAGGTCCGCCTGCGGCTACGTACTTTTCACGGTGGAAAGATACGGCACCGTCGCCACCTTTACCCGCTTTTAAATGTATTTTCGCAATATCTACAAACATCTATTATTCCTCTAATTCAGGTTCTATAAAGGCCTTGTACAACTCAAAAGCCCTTTTATAATCACTTTCATTAACATAAAAATCATCAGGTATCAAAAGACCGCCTGTGACAATTCTTAAATAACCGCCTGTTCTGTGTTCACGATTTATAAACGGAATTCCGTTTTCTTTTAAAATTTCGCAATACACTCCGGAAAATGCCGGCATAATACTTGCAACAAAAACAAGCCCGTCATTATTTTTATTATCTTTTCTATGAAAAAACACTTATATTTCCTCTTCAAACTCTCCGTCAAACTGTTCCATAAAATCGGCTTCGCTTTGTAAAAATTCTTCTAACAGTTCTTTGGCTTTATCATAATCTTTTTGGTCAACATAGATTTCTTGCGCGGCTAAACCGCCACCAAAAACCACACGCATATCTTCTTCCGGTTTAGAGTAAGGTATTTTATTATCGGTTAAAATATCGCAAAATATTTCAGCCGAAACCAAATCTTCAAAAGTTGAAAGAATCACCGGTTCCAATTTTTCCGGTTCCCTTTGTTCCGACGCTTGTTCTTTTTCTAAAAGAAATGCTCCGCAAATGGGGCAAACTTCCATTTCGTCTTTACATTCAAAATTACATACGTGACAATTTTTCATAACAAAAAATCCTCCAAAACTTAAAAAACAAGCCCGAATGCAAAACATTCGGGCGCATTTATTATTGTTCTACAGCGTAGATACTAACTTGTTTACGGTCTCTGCCAACTCTTTCAAATTTAACCTTACCGTCGATAAGGGCAAATAAAGTATCGTCTGAACCACGACCAACGTTATTACCTGCGTGAATGTGTGTTCCTCTTTGACGAACAAGAATATTACCAGCCAAAACAAATTGACCGTCAGCACGCTTAACACCAAGACGTTTAGACTCACTGTCACGGCCGTTCTTTGTAGAACCAACACCCTTTTTATGAGCGAATAACTGAATGTTAATCTTTAACATTTTTTGCACCTCCATAAATTCTCAAATTGTTGCTATAATCTTTGGACAAACAAGTTAAATGAAGTTTTAGTCCCAAAAGTACTTTTTGAGTGGCATCACTCGGCTTATTACAAACGAAGAGCATTTTGCCGTCGTCCACCTCAATATCGGCTTTATCACCAATAATTTCGGTAACCGTGTTTGCCGCCATGTAAGCAGCACTTGAAACTGCTGCACAAACTATTTTGCCCAATTCATCTTCACAGCCAGCTGAACTGTGACCGCTAATTTCAAACCCGTAAAGATTTTCATTAGCCAAAAATTTTACACTAGTCATACTTGATTAGCCAATTTCGGTAATTTGTACTTTAGTGTAGGGTTGTCTGTGGCCCATTTTACGAGCGCAACCCTTCTTGGGTTTGTAAGTAAAGACAGTAATCTTCTTACCCTTGCCGTTTTTCAAAACGGTGCCTTTTACGAAAGCATCTTTAACGTAGGGCTTACCAACCTTTAAAGTTCTGTTGTTTACAGCAACAACCTTGTCGAAGGTAACTTCTTCGTCAACTTGGGCATTAAGCTTTTCAATGTAGATAACGTCGCCATTTTCTACACGGTATTGCTTACCGCCTGTTTCAATAATTGCGTACATTTTTTCACCTGCTTATTTTCAGTCTCGCTACAATAGGCGTGCACCAAAAAGGCGCAACTTAAAAAGCCCACAATATGCGGCTTAACCATTCTACCACAAGCTTCCCCCTTTGTCAAGCAAAAAATTACATTTTTTATTTGCGTTTATAATTGACATATATTATATGTTTATAGTATAATTTAATGAGATATATTTAGGAGTTGAAATAAATGATTAATAAAAGTATAAAGAAGTTAGTTTGTTACGGTCTTGAAAGCGGTCTTTTATCTAAACGTGACCAAATTTTTGCGACCAACCGCCTTTTAGAAATTTTAGGGCTTGACGAATTTGACTGCCAAGAAGATTTTACCAACGTAAATTTGGAGCAAACTTTGAAAGAACTACTTGACTTTGCTTGCGATAAAGGAATAATTGACAACAACATTACCGAGCGTGATTTGTTCGACACTAAACTTATGTCAGCATTATTGCCACCGCCAAGTGTTGTAACCCAAAAGTTTGAAACATTATATAACCAGTCCCCAAAATCTGCAACCGACTGGTACTATAAATTCAGTTGCGACAGTGACTACATAAGACGTTACCGTGTTTGCAAAGATATGAAATGGGTAACTTCCACCGAATACGGCGACCTTGACATTACAATAAACCTTTCAAAGCCCGAAAAGGACCCAAAAGCCATTGCGGCTGCCAAAAACGCAAAACAATCGGGCTATCCTAAATGTTTGCTTTGTAAAGAATGTGAAGGTTATGCAGGACGTCTTAACTTCCCTGCACGTCAAAACCACCGTGTAATTCCTGTTACAATAAATAATACCGATTGGTGTATGCAATATTCACCTTACGTATATTATAATGAGCATTGTATTGTCTTTAATGCCGAGCATACCCCCATGGCAATAAACACCGCCACTTTCCGCAAACTTTTGGATTTTGTAAAACTCTTCCCTCACTATTTCGTTGGTTCTAATGCCGACTTACCTATTGTTGGCGGTTCAATTTTAAGCCATGACCATTTCCAAGGCGGCAACTACACCTTTGCAATGGCAAAAGCCCCTATAGAAACCGACCTTTGCTTTGACGGTTTCCAAGACGTTAAAGCAGGTATTGTAAAATGGCCTATGTCGGTTATCCGTTTATCTTGTGAAAACCCTGACCGCCTTATAGAACTTGCCGAAAAGATTTTAAAAGCGTGGCGCGGTTACACCGATGAAACTGCTTTCATCTTTGCCGAAACCGAAGGCACACCCCACAACACAATCACACCTATCGCACGTAAAGTGGGTAACGATTTCCAACTTGATTTGGTACTTCGCAACAACATAACAACCGAAGAACACCCCATGGGCGTATATCACCCCCACGCCGAACTTCACCATATTAAGAAAGAAAATATAGGTCTTATTGAAGTAATGGGCTTGGCGGTACTTCCCGCACGTCTTAAAGACGAAATGGCACTTCTTAAAACCGCTATACTTGAAAAGCGTGACATTAAGGATGATGAAATTCTTGGAAAACACGCCGATTGGGCAAAAGAAATTGTTGCTAAATACCAAGACATAAATAAAGATAATATCGACAAAATAATAGAAGACGAAATTGGAATTGTTTTTGCAAAAGTTTTGTCCCACGCCGGTGTATTTAAAACAGAAGAAGCATTTTTGCGTTTCACAAAGGAAGTTAAATAATGTTCCAAACCGTTTTTACACAGGTTGTAATTCTTTTTATTCTGATATTTATTGGTTTCATTCTTAATAAAACCAAAATTCTTGACGAAAAGAGCACAAAAGGTATTACAGACATTGTTTTATACCTTGCAACCCCTGCTACAATAATTAAATCATTTATTCGTGATTTTAGTCCCTCACTTCTTAAAAATTTAAGTGTTGGATTTATAGCGGGAGTTGTGGCGCACATAATATTTATAGCGCTTTCACTTGTTTTACTTCGCAGTCGTGACGCTTCACGGCAAAAAGTTTTGCAGTTTTCGGTAATTTTTTCCAACTGCGGTTATATGTCAATACCGCTTTTACAAGCAGTTTTAGGTGACGACGGTGTTTTCTACGGCGCCACTTACATTGCAGTATTTCAAATAGTTATTTGGAGTTACGGTTTATTCCTTATGGGTGACGGAGTGAAATCTATAACACCCAAAAAGGTTATTTTTAGTCCGGGCATTATTGGGTTTTCGATTGCTTTTATAATTTTTGTAACCCAAATACCAATACCTTCAATTATACGTGAACCCATCAACTATATGGCATCGCTCAACACCCCGCTACCAATGATTGTAATTGGTTACCATTTAGCAAACAGCAATATTTTAAACGGACTTAAAGATATACGGGTTTTGTTTGCAATAATAATAAAACTTTGCTTATTCCCCGTTATTGCAGTTTTTGGTTTCCGTCTTTTTGGTATTACCGGCACAATGCCTTTGGCTATAACCACGTGTATCAGTGCTCCAACTGCCGCACTTTGTACGATGTTTGCCTCTAAATTTGAGCGTGATACTTCCCTTTCGGTAACGTTAGTATCACTTTCAACGCTTTTATCGGTTATAAGTATGCCACTTATAGCATCTCTTGCCGAAAAATTTCTTAATTAAAGGAAGTTTTATGAAAAACCCCACCTATATAAAAGAACCAACACCGCTACAATGCGGACAGGCAGTGCTTGCTATGTTGTGCCAAGTAAATGTCAGCGAAATTGTAAACCTTTTAAACAACGAGCGTGAAACAACCCTTAAAGAAATGTTTTACACACTTGATTATTATAAAATAGAATATGACAAACAGCGTAAGGAAGTAGGCCATAAAGCCGAACTTCCAAAAATTGCAATACTTAGTTTAGAAACGCCACGCTGTTGGCATTGGTCACTCTATTTTGACGGTGTCTTTTACGACCCCGAACACGGAATTTTAAACGACTTCCCAAAAAGTAGGCGAAAATACTTTTGGGAGATAAAGGAGAATATATGTTAGAACTCAAAAATATTTCATTCTCTGCCGAGGGTGAAAACGGGCAAAAACAAATACTTAAAGACATAAACCTTAAAATCGACCAAGGGTTTGTGGTAATTACAGGTCCCAACGGCGGCGGTAAATCTACCCTTGCCAAAATTATTGCGGGTATTATCACACCTGACCAAGGTCAAATTTTGCTTGACGGTGAAGATATTACAAATCTTTCTATTACCGAACGTGCCAAAAAAGGCATTAGTTTTGCTTTTCAACAACCTGTTCGTTTTAAAGGTATTACCGTGCACGACCTTATAAGTCTTGCCGCCGGTAAAGAAATAAGCGTTGCCGATGCTTGCGCCTACCTTTCGCAAGTAGGTCTTTGCGCTAGGGATTATATCAACCGTGAAGTAAATGCTTCTCTTTCTGGCGGTGAACTCAAAAGAATTGAAATTGCAACCGTTTTAGCAAGGGGCACCTGTGTTTCACTTTTTGATGAACCCGAAGCCGGCATTGACCTTTGGAGTTTTAATAACCTTATAAAAGTTTTTGAAAAAATGCACGATACTTTAGGCGGTTCAATTATTATAATCTCCCACCAAGAACGCATTTTAAATATTGCGGATAAAGTAATTGTTGTAGCAAACGGAACCGTAAGCCAAGAAGGCAACCGCCAAGACATTTTACCGTCACTTTTAGGCAAAGCCGATATTGCTTGTAAAGTGCTTACTGCTAACTGTGAGGAATAGTATATGAAAACACCGGAATTAGAACTACTTAAAATGATAGCCGATATTGAAGGAACCCCCGGCGGTGCCTTTAATATTCGTGCAAACGGAGCGCTTCAGTCAAGAAGCGTTACCGAAAATATTGATATTAGAGAGAAAGCCGAAGGAAACGGAATTGAAATTGTAATAAAACCAAACACCAAAGGCGAAAAAGTGCATATTCCCGTTATTATAAGCGAGAGCGGTCTTCGTGAAATGGTTTATAATGATTTTATAATTGGTGAAAACAGCGACGTGGAAATTGTTGCGGGTTGCGGTATTCACAACTGCGGAAGTGAAGAATCCCGTCACGACGGTATTCACAGTTTCTTTGTTGGCAAAAACGCAAAGGTTAAATACGTAGAACGCCACGTTGGTACAGGTGACGGCGAAGGCGAGAGCAATATGAACCCCACAACCGTTATCAACATTGCCGAAGGCGGATATATGGAAATGGAAACCACACAAATCGAGGGTGTTGATTCTACCAAACGTGTAACAAAAGCACGACTCGATAAAGACGCCACCCTTATTGTTCACGAAAAACTTATGACACACGACAGCCAATATGCCGAAACTGATTTTGTGGTTGACCTTGACGGCGAAAACTCCAGCGCAAACGTTGTTTCACGCTCGGTTGCAAAGGATAATTCGAGCCAGTTATTCCTATCAACTATAAACGGTAATAACATTTGTAACGGCCATACCGAGTGCGATGCAATTATTATGGACAAGGCGCACGTTTCTGCCGTTCCCAAAATTACCGCAAATCATATTGACGCATCACTTATTCACGAAGCGGCAATTGGTAAAATTGCAGGTGAACAACTTATAAAACTTATGACTTTAGGCCTTACCGAGCAACAAGCCGAAGAACAAATAGTAAACGGATTTTTAAAATAATTTTAGGAGAAATACAAAATGCAAAAAAATGCTATCATTTTTGGGGACAGTTACTCCACCTTTGAAAAATTCATCCCCGAAGGCAACGCTATATACTATTACGACGGCGGTAACAAAACCACCGATGTTACAAAAGTAGAAGAAACCTGGTGGCATCAAGTTGCAAAGGAAATAAATCTTAATATTTTATTAAACGATAGTTGGTCAGGTTCTACCATATGTTATACAGGTTATGACGGTGTTGATTGCTCAAAAACCTCATCTTTTATATATAGACTCAGAAAACATATTGCAGACGGTTTTTTTGAAAAAAATAAAATTGATAAAATTTTTGTTTACGGCGCTATAAATGACAATGCCGTTAACGCTCCTTTAGGTGAAATTAAGTATGATGATTTTAAGGAAGAAGACTTATACAACGTTCTTCCCGCCATAGCGTACTTTGTAAAAACGCTTAAAGAGGTTTCCCCTAAAGCCGATATATATTGCCTTGTGAATACCGAAATAAAGCCCGAAATTGTGGAAGGTTTTGAAAAAATTTGTAAGACATTTGGCGCCACTGCTATAGTTTTTGAAAAAATAGATAAATCAAACGGTCACCCAACAGTACAAGGTATGAAAGATATTAAAAATAAAGTTTTAGAATATTTGAAATAATAACAGCCGATAGACAAACTCGTCTATCGGCTGTTTTAATCTTGTTGGGATTTGCCAAAAGATTCTATTTCTTTATTTTGATTTTATAATCATTTTGGACAACATAACTTTCTATTTTTTCGCAAAAACAGGCGTTATCGACCGTCCGTTTAGACGTCAACAAACCTATAAAGAACAAATCTCCTTTCTCAAAATATATAAAAAAATTAATTATTTTTCTATATAATATGAAATTGACAAAAATTTAACAATTTGCTATAATAATTTTGGTTAGAAACCTAAATACATATAAAAGGAGTTTTTATCATGGCAACATCAAAAGTAGCGTATCTTGTAAAACCCAAAATTGTAAACGGCGTTGAAGGCGAAGCTATCGTGGAACTTCGTGATATCGAAATCCCCACCCCAGGCCCCGGCGAAATTCTCGTTAAGGTTGAAGGTTGCGGTATTTGCGGTACAGACGTTCACGAATATCGTTACAACCCATTTGGCTACAAAGAAATCGTTCTCGGTCACGAAGGTACAGGTGAAGTTGTAGCCATTGGCGAAGGCGTTACCACCGATACTAAAGGCGACCCAATTAAAGTTGGCGACAAGGTTGTTACATCTGTTCTTCTTTGCGGCGAATGTGACTACTGCCGTCGTTTCCCTGAACTTCCAAACCTTTGTGCAGGTCTTGGCGTTTACGGTCTTATTGAAGGCGACCAAGAACATCACAACAACGGTTGGTTTGCTGAACATATCTTAGTTCGTAAAGATTCTTCTATTTTTGTTGTGAACGGCATGTCGGTTGATGAAAGAATGCTTATTGAACCCGCTTGCGTTTGTGTTCACGCTTGGAACCGTGCTAACTCTACCAACCTTATCAACTTTGGTTCTACTGTTTTAGTACAAGGTTGCGGACCTATCGGTCTTATGCAAATTGCTGTTCTTAAAGCCGCAGGCGTTGTAAACATTATCGCAGTTGACGGCGTTGACACACGTCTTGAACTCGCAAAAGAAATGGGTGCTACCGCTGTTATTAACTTCCGTGAACTCAAAACTATTGAAGAAAGAGTTGCTAAAGTTCAAGAACTCACTCACGGTTTTGGTGCAGACTTCGTATTCCAATGCACAGGTGTTCCTCAAGCAGCGGCTGATGCTTACAAATATGTTCGTCGTGGCGGCGGTTATTGTGAAATGGGCTTCTTTGTAAATGCAGGCGAATGCACAATGAACCCCCACTTTGACCTTTGCAACAAGGAAATTACATTGGTTGGTTCTTGGGTATATTCCGCTCAAGAATATATTGAAACTCTTGGCTTTGTTAAGAAAGCAAAAGAAATGAATATTCCAATTGAAAAACTCGTTACACACCATTACCCGCTTGAACAATATGTTGACGCTATGGAAAAGAATATTTCTCTCACAGGCGTTAAAATTGCTATTGTAATGGAATAATACAAAATATAATAAAAATCGAGGTGAAGAAATTCACCTCGATTTTTTATTTTTTAATACATTTTAATACGCTTAAGCGCACTTCATATTACGAAGCAATATTTCATATCATAAAATACTTCATTGTTTTACTCGTTTTCGATTAAAACAACAATGCTGCCGCCCCGTAACTTACAAATGCCACAATTATTCCGGCAGTCAAAACACCGGTTGCTATTGCGGGAAAAGATTTTTTAAGCGAAATTCCCATCATTGCGGCAATTAAAGCACCTGTCCAAGCGCCTGTGCCGGGCAACGGTATCGCCACAAATATCCAAAGTCCCCAAGGACCGTATTTTTCAATTGTATCTTTTTTAGAAAACGCCTTTTCTTCCATTTTTATAACTATTTTGGCTAAAAATCCCTTTTGTTTACTCATCCAAGCAAAAATTTTCTTTATAAAAATAATAATAAACGGAACGGGAATAATATTACCTATTAAAGCCACAGGAAGCGCTATATACCACTCAAGTCCTGCACCCGTAGCAATAGGCAATGCGCCACGAAGTTCAATAATCGGCACCATTGAAACCAAAACCGTTAAAATTATTTTACCTATAAAGGTATTCCATAAAAAACCCATTTTTTCTCCTTAACTACGTTTTAAGAACGACAATATTTTTACTGCAAAAATTTTTATAAATTTAAAATTAACGATACACATCAAAAGAATTGATGCCACTTGAACCGCAATATTAAACGGCAATTCGCAAACCATAAACACTGTTTGCAAAATCAAAATAGCGGTGTTTAGTATTACTGTTTTATAATACATTTTAAAAGGTATATATTTCAATACGTTTACTGCTCTTATTACAAATATAAGCAAATAACTCACAAACGTCGCAATAGCGGCACCTTGCACACCCAAAGGTGACGGAATTAAAATGAAATTCAAAATAATATTAAGCACCGCACCTACCATTGTTGTAAGGAAAGAGTTTTTACTTCGTTTTTCAACAATATAAACCGAGCCCATAAAATTGGTAAATGCGCTAAATACCATAGCCGCAGTCAGCATTGGTACATATTTCCAAGCCGAATAAAAAGCATCGGTTGTGAGAATTTTTATAAGCGGTATTGAAAATGCCACAACACCCGCACCAACCAAGAACATAATGCTTTGGAACGAACCCCAAACTGCCGAGAAAAAGTCAATATGCTCTTGTTTTTCGTTTTCAGATTCGGTCACAGCCGAAAACTGCCACGCTTGCATAAATACGGTTGAAATCAAGGTTAAAAAGGTTGGCAATTTATAAGATACCGCATAAATACCGTTTGCTTCTGCCCCTATAAAGCCATTTACTAAATAGCGGTTTGAAACACTTGTTACCCACCAAAAAATTGTAGCGGGAATCATTGGAATACTGTATCTTATAATATCTTTAAAAATTGTTTTATCAATTTTTAAAGTAATATCACGCCAAAGTTTTTTATAAACAAAAATTAAAAGTGTGGAAAAAGCATCAGCCAACACTACCGATAAAACATATCCCGTAACACCAATGTTAAACACAGCCAAAAACAAGATATTAAACACAATAACAAGTGCGGTATTAATTATACCCTGAACCGCAAAAAACGCTGTACTGCCAAGTGCTCTTATATATTTAGAACAAAGCGAGTGATAACACGAAGCCATTGTGTAAATTACAATAAGCCATATATACCCGTCAAACTGGTGGGTTAAAAATAAAACAGGACATATTAAAAGAAAAGCAAGTCCGCCAAGTGTTATGGTAAACACACCCGAAGAGAAAACACTTCTCTTATCAATTTTGCTGTCTATTGCAAAACGAAAAACGCCGTCTGTTATTCCAAGCGAAATTACAGGCAACAAAAGATTTGCGGTTTGGGTTATAAGGTCGGCAGTGCCATACTGCGCTGTGGTAAGATAGCCGGTGTAAAAGCGAACCATCAAAAACACAAGCAGTTTAGAGCCAAAAGTACCAAAACTTATTAAAGCAGTATTTGAGATAAGGGTTTTATATTTATTCATATATATTATACTTCCCAATTTTTTTACATATCTAATGTTACTATATTTATTTTAAAGTGTCAACTGAAATTTAAATAACTGTCCCTTACGTAACCCACTATTGCTTGATAACCAACAAGTGCCCAGTCAGGTACTCGAGCATAAACTGTCACTTCGGCACCGTTTGGTATTCTTCCAATCAAATAAGCATCTATAGAGGGTTTTGTTCTTACGTTTAAATTTCCGCCGTTTGTAGCAACGTTTGCCACAGTTATTGGTACCGGCGTGTTAAACGGAATTCCAAAATACTCTGTTAGCGATACCACCAAATTCGCCGCTATAAGTTCAATATTATCTCTTATCCATTGGGCGTCTTGGGCATTATCGTGATACGCTATTTCCACAAGCACCCCAGGCGCCTTTGTCCTAACCACTTCACCCAAAGACGTTGTTGGCACTGTGCGAACATTTTGCGGTATTGGGTATATAAGTTTCAAATTTTTTGCAACAATTTCGGCAAAGCGTTTACTTTCGGCTCGGTTAGGGTTGTAATAAACTTCACTTCCCCTAACACTTCCATCACCGCTCCCCGTGGCGTTTGAGTGAAGCGCAAAGTGCAAATCATAAACCCCACTGTTAGATGCCGCTATCGAAGAAGCCGCTGTCATTTGCGGTGTGTTGCGCACAAACTGAATACCGCTCGAAGCCAAATACGGCTCCATAGCGTCGGCTACAAGATTCATATAAAATTCTTCGTTACCGCCGCCGTTATATGGGTTGAATTCCTGTGTAGATGGGCTTAAATAAATTGTTGGCATAATATAACCGTCCTTTCACTTCAAGATATGAAGAAAAAGAACAGTTTATGTTTTTATAATGAATCTTTAACGGTGGATAAGAACCAACAATAGAGCGCTTCGCCAAGTTCTTGGTAAATTGGGTCGCCATCGTGAGAACAAAGCATAGCAAAAGTTTGTCCTATACGGCGAACCGTGTCACCTCCACGGCGAAAAGCCAAATAATAAAACGAATACGCACCGGTATCTTGAGCAGTGTCATAAAGTGACGGTTCTTCACGCTTTATAGTGTCCAAAAATCCCTTTTGCGCAAAACCGCAAAAAGCATCGTCAGGTGAAAATTGTTCAAAACCGGCTGTCGCTGTAAATGACAGTAAAAATCTTCTTTGAACGGTCATTTCATAATCGCTTTCGTCGCAAATGGGGTTGTTTTTTGCATCTTTTATAAATTCAAGCGCAACAACTTCGCCCCACTTTCTTGCCTTTTCCTTATCAACAGAAACGGCTTCATTTGTGGCGGCGATTTTATTTTTTTTAACATCTATCGAGGGCTTGTCACCCGCAATTTTAATATCGCTGTCATTAAAAACCAATTAAATCACTCCAAACTCTTGAGCGCTTTTGCCAACTGATCGGGGCAAGAAGTATTTTTAAAACCGCACTTAATATTCTCAAGCCGAGAAATTACGTCTTCTACCTTCATACCCTTTACCAAAGCGGCTACACCTTGGGTATTGCCGTTACAACCGCCCTCAAAACGAACATTTTCCACAACGTTGTCAGTGACGTCAATTATAATTTTTCTTGAGCAAACTCCATTAGTTTTATATGTGAATTGCATTATGTTTATTCCTATCTGTCTTTAAATTTATTACTGCGAACGGGATGACGAAGTTTGCGAAGCGCCTTGGCTTCAATTTGTCTTATACGTTCTCTTGTAACGTCGAATTCCATACCAACTTCTTCCAAAGTATGACATCTGCCGTCCATAAGACCAAAACGAAGGCGAATAACTGCTTCTTCACGGGGAGAAAGTGTTTTAAGCACACCGTCAATATCTTCGTTTGTAATTGTCTTAAGTGCCGCCTCGTCAGGAGCCAAAGCATCTTCATCACGAATAAAGTCCATAAGACGAGAATCTTCTTCAGGACCTATTGGTGTTTCCATTGAAACCGGCTCTTGTGCCA
>SVOX01000110.1 GCA_015066165.1 Oscillospiraceae bacterium
CGCGCCTTTCGGGCTGCTTCGACGAACCCCACGGGGTTCTCATCCCCTTAGAAATAAAGAAAAAACCTGAGCGACCAAAAAGGTCGTTCAGGTTTTTTGGTGATCCATCGGGGATAAAGCCGCTTCGCGTCTTTCTTGCTTGGCGACCCAAAGGTTTCACCTTTCGGTACCCGCCTTCGCACCAAAAAGCTAAAAAACTTGCCACAGGCAACTTTTTCTTAACGCTTTTTGCCCTCTCAGGGTTCGAATCCCCTCGGCACAAAAAATAAAAAACCTGAAACACCCTAAAGGGTATCTCAGGTTTTTTGGTGATCCATCGGGGATTCGAACCCCGGACACCTTGATTAAAAGTCAAGTGCTCTGCCAACTGAGCTAATGAATCGTATGGACAGCTATACTATTATACCAATAGCATTGTCCATTGTCAATAAAAAATTTCATAAAATAGAAAATTTTTTCAAATTTTAAATTTAAAGCAAGTTTTTTAGCTCTAAAAGCGAAGAAATTGTGAATTTACTACTGAATTTCGGTTCAAATTTGCTTGGATTATACCAACAAGTATCTATGCCTGAGTTTAAGCCACCCAAAATATCGGAGCTTTGGCTATCACCCACGATTAGCATTTTTGATTTATCCTTCTCAGAAATGTTTTCAATAACATAATCAAAATACTCTTTTTCAGGTTTTTGGTGGCCAATTTCTTCTGAAACGAAAATTCTGTCAAAAAAAGGTTCAATTCCCGAATTTTTGATACGTTTGAACTGAGTAGAAGAAAGACCGTTTGTTGTGGCGTAAAGTTTATAGCCTTTTTCTTTTAAATATTTGAGAATCTCTTCGGCATATTCCACCTTAAAATAACCCTCAGATAAATTTGCACAGTAATCGCGGGATATTTCGGCAGTGTTACGTTCTTCGCCGTAAAATTCTAAAAAAGTTTTGAATCTGCCTTCAAAAATATCACTTTTGGGGATTTCACCTCTCTCGAAGCGCTCCCAATACTGACGGTTTATTTCAGAATATGTTTTCACTGCATTGTCATCACAAGGCAGAGCGTAAGACTGCAAAACTTTTCGCACAGCCACAGCCTCTGCCTTAGTGAAATCAAGCAATGTATTATCAATGTCTAAAAATAGTGAAGTATACATTAAAGTGTTTTTGCTAAATCCTTTATATATTCGCGAAGTTCGTCCTTAGTTTCGGGATGGGTAAGACCAACTTCAATATTCGCCTTCAAAATGCCGAATTTATTACCCATATCGTAGCGTGTTCCGCTAAAATCAACACCAACCATACCTTTGGTTATTGCTATTTCTTTCATAGCGTCTGTAAGTTGGAGTTCGTTTCCAACGCCAAGTGGTGTACGCTCTAAAATATCGAAAATCTCATTTTCAAGAACACATCTGCCAAGAATAGAGAAATTAGAAAATTTGGTTTCGAGTGAGGGTTTTTCTATCATATCGGTAATATCGTAATTTTTGTCATCTAACTGAGTTACTTTCATTGAACTGTATTTAACAATAAGTTCGTCTGAAACCTCTTTAATGCCAACAACGCTTTTGCCGTAGTTTTCGTACGCTTCGCAAAGTTCCTTTATAGCAGGAATTTCGCCTACGATTACATCATCACCGTAAAGCACTGCGAATGGCTCGCCACCAACGAATTCTTTAGCACGAAGCACAGCATCGCCAAGACCACGGGTTTCTTTTTGGCGAAGGTAATAAATATTAGCAAGGTTTGCGAGCTCATTTAACTCCTTAAGAGTATCTGTTCTGCCACGTTTTTCAAGCATATTTTCAAGTTCTATTGAATGGTCAAAATGGTCTTCAATAATACCCTTACCTCTGTTTGTGATGATAAGAATATCGGTAATGCCTGCCTTTACAGCCTCTTCAACTATGTATTGAATAGCGGGCTTGTCAACGATAGGAAGCATTTCTTTAGGCATTGATTTAGATGCCGGAAGCACACGTGTGCCAAGACCTGCCGCGGGGATAATTGCCTTTTTGATTTTCATAAAAACCTCTCCTTATAACTACATATATTTTTGAATTTTAAAATAATGGTTGGATAAATGATACTAACAATGCGGGCAGATTTTCAAGCACTAAATAGCTGATAAGGAATAAAAATATATTCACACCGCCCAATTTATGATAGTCAACTTCAGCATCGTGGCTTTCGTTGCGAATTTTCTTAATTGAAGCTACGGTATGGTTTTTATACCAATAGTCGCCGAAAATGCCGCACACAATTTTCACGATAAGAATAAGTGTTGTGCTGATAAATGAAAGCAACAAAATAGTATTACTTATTTCGGGAGTTACTTCATACATATTTTTAAAAATGTCAACATAACTTGTAACGTTTGTAAAAACGCCAAGATTAATAAGGGTTTGCTGAACGGGAATACTTATTAAACTGGCTATTAAAAGTAAAACGCCGCTCAAAAAACCGCCTTTATACATTTTTCTTGAAAACATCCAACAACTTGGGAATAAAAAAGCTATCCAGTTCCAAGAAGTTTTTTTGCCGCTTTTAAATTTTACGAATTTAGGTATATAGCGGTGTGTGTTGGATATAACGAATTTTTTCGCGTCTGCCGCGGTGATTTCGTCATCAATTTTTTCGTCAGCCTTTACACCGCCTAAAAAATCAAACCCGCTAACATTTATTCTGAAAAAATTCGGTGCGCCGCATTTCGGACAAGCGGATTTCTGGCGGTCATATTCCTCGCCGCACATTTTGCAACGTGTTGTTTCTGTCTCCGAATTTTCTGAGTTTTGTGAATCCGAAGCTTTTTGTTCTGCCTCGAGTTTCAACCTTTCTTCTTCGGCTTTTTGCTTGTTTTCAATTTCTCTTTCGCGAGAATATTCATTCTCAGTCCCGTGAAGGGATTCAAGTGCACAATGACCTATGGTGTTATAACATTCACGATGATGCGGAGCGCCGCAAACAGGGCAGTAAACCACATCATCGTCAGAAAATAACTTTGCCTTGCAATATACACAGGATTCACCGTTGTGATAAAGGCTCATAAATTATACCGTACCTTTCGCAGAAATTATATTAAAGCTTTTCTGCTTTCTTCTATTTTTTCAAAAACCTTATTAAAGTATTCTTTTCCGTAATTGTGGAAAATACCGTCTTCAATCATTGTTTTGAGTTCATTTACAGTTACCCATTTGGCTTCAGCAACCTCGGTTTTCTGAAGTTTTAATTTTTCAATAGGAACATTTGATTCTAAAAACCACACGTCAAGAAGCGAATTCCGCCTTTTAATACGGAACGCTTTTTTCAGGGTTTTGCTGTTTGAACAAATGCCCAATTCTTCAAAGAGCTCGCGGTTGGCGGCGGTGTATGAGTTTTCACCTGAAACTGCCGCGCCGCCTGTTGCTGCCCATTCTCCCGGCATAAGAGGTTTATTATCAGAACGGCGTTGAATTAAAATTTTACCGTCTGAAGAAAAAACCCATATATGCACAACAAGATGATATTCGCCGTTTTTTAGGAAATTTCTGCCTCTTAGGGTTGTTTTTCCTGTGGGTAAACCGTTTTCATCGAGTATATCCCATTTTTCAATTATCATCTTTTTGTTACAATATCTCCTGCTTTTTTATAAATGCTGTTTGCAGGTACGAAACCTCTTACTGAAGAAAGAGGATAAATGTTTGAATTTTTACCGATAATGGTGCCGGGGTTAAGCACGCTACCACAACCAACCTCAACATTATCACCTAAAGCAGCGCCGAACTTCTTTCTACCTGTTTCTATAACTTCGTTACCGTATTTTACGGCTACAAGTGTTTTATCAGACTTAACGTTAGAAGTAATAGAACCTGCGCCCATATGAGAGTAAAAACCTAAAATAGAGTCTCCAACGTAATTGTAATGAGGAACCTGAACGTTTCCAAGCAAAACGACGTTTTTAAGTTCGGTTGAATTACCAACAACGCAACCGTTACCTACAAAAGCGTTTCCGCGGATAAATGCGCAATGGCGAACTTCTGTGTTTTCACCAATAATGCAAGGACCGGTAATAGAAGCAGAAGGAGCCACCTTTGCGGATTTTGCAATCCAAATATTTTCGCCTTTTTCTTCATAAATTTCTTTATCAAGAGCAGGTCCTAAATCTTTAATAAAATCGCCGATTTTGGAAAGAACATCAAAAGGATACTCAGCGCCATCAAACAAAGGTGCGGCAAGAGTATTTTCAAGTGTAAACAATTCTTTGATTTTCATTGAATCCATAATTATTTCTCCTTTTTAAAAAGTTTATTAGTAGTATACTCTATAATTATATCATCTAAATAAAAAATTTTCAACAATTTATATTTTAGTATTGTAAAATAAAATAAAATGTGGTAAAATCATTAAGAAATCGAAGATTGCGTACTAAAGTGTGCGAATGAGCGGGTCCTGTGCGACGGGACGCTACGAACCATGTCAGGCGGGGAACCGAGCAGCATTAAGTAGT
>SVOX01000111.1 GCA_015066165.1 Oscillospiraceae bacterium
AATGCTTTAGTAAAGAAACATGCGCCAAGTGTAGTTGCTAATATAATTAGGTATGTGTTCTTTCTCTCTTTGAGTTATGTACTTATATACCCATTTATATTTATGTTAGTAAATTCATTTATGGGTATTTCAGACTCTTATGACGTTACGGTTAAATGGGTGCCCAAAAATCCCACTTTTCAAAACTTTGTAGATGCTTGGACTGTTTTTGATATAGGTAAATCACTTCCACGCACATTAATTTATGAAATAGTTACTGCATTGATTCAGTTTATAACTTGTGCAGTTGCAGCATACGGTATGGCAAGATTTAAAATTAAAGGTAAGGGAATTTTAAGCGCACTTATGATTCTTAACATTCTTGTTCCTTCAATGATGATAATCATTCCGTCATTCGTTCAATTAAGTAATTTCGACCCATTCGGTATTTGTACTTTGTTTAATAAGTTGTTCGGATGGGACTTGCCAAACCTTATCGGCACACCATTAGTTTTCTATTTACCTGGTCTTATGGGTGTTGGATTAAAGGGCGGTCTCTACATATATATATATACACAGTTCTTCAAAGGTCTTCCAAAAGAACTTGAAGAAGCTGCTTGGATAGATGGTGCAGGACCTTGGAAAACCTTCCTCACAATCGTTCTTCCGTCTTCGGGGTCAGCGATGATAACGGTATTGCTTTTCTCAGTGATTTGGCATTGGAACGATTTATTCTTAGCAGAAATGTATATGAATGAACCAACTTTCTCTGCTGCGATAAGTGGATTTAGCCAGTCAACCGTCGTTAATATGCTTAACATAGACGGTGCTTTAGCGTCACTTATCGAAGTTCCGGTTCTTTTGGCAGGATGTTTAATCTTCGTAGCGCCGGTTTTGATTTTCTACTTGCTTATTCAAAGAAAATTTGTTGCAAGTATTGCAACCAGCGGTATCGTAGGTTAATTTGGAAACCCCCGCATTAGCGGTTTTAAATACAATAATGAAAGGAAAGATAATTATGAAACAAACATTAAAATCCATTCTCGCATTGGCAATGGTACTTTGTATGGTACTTACTGCTGTTGGTTGTTCGGGCGGCAAACAAGAAGAACAAGCTTCTGAACAACAAGTAGCTGTTGATGATAGTTTCTTTGACGCAGCTACAACCACAAACCAAGCAAAACAAGAAGAATCTGAAAAAGCAACTACTGATTCAAACAAAGACAAGGATACATCTTCTAAAAAGGATAAAGACACAAATAAAAAATCTTCAATCCTTCCTGATGAAAACAAAATCGGTGGTAAATCTTGGAACGACGTTTTAGCATCTATGCCTAAAAAACTTCGTAACACCAAACTTGTTATGTATAACTGGAACCCTGCAGCTGAATACACAGGTGCTCCTGAAGTTATTGAACGCTTCACAAAGCAAACCGGTATTAAAGTTGACTGGAGAACCATCACTTACGCTAACTACTTCACAAAGCTTCCTGCTTTGATTTCTTCAGGTGAAAACATTCCTGATATGGTTAGAACAAGAGGTCCTCAACCTTCATTCATGGAAAATCTCCAACCTCTTAACAAAATTGGTTACGACTTCTCTGACGAAGCATGGGATCAAAAGCTTATGGATTTGTACACCTATGGTGACAACACATTTGCTACATCTCTTCAAAACACCCACATTGGTTGTGTAAGTCTTATGTTCTTCAACCAAGCACTTGTTGATAAGTACAGTCTTGAAAATCCTTACAAGCTTTGGAAAGCTGGTAAGTGGGATTGGGACAAATATATCAAAATGTGCCGTGAATTTAATGAAATCACTAATGACAATGGTTCTTGCGGTGAAGGTCACTTCAGTCTTTACACTTCATTCTATGGTATCCAAGGTGCTATTTCATACAATGGTAAAGAATTCTACAACGCTATGAAAGAAAAGCAATTCTTAGAAGTTCACCAAAAACTCGGCGACCTTTACAACAAAGAAAAACTCTTTGCTTTTGGTAACGCTGAAAGATTTGATGAAAGCAAGGTTCTCTTCTCAATCGGTTCTGCAGTACACCTTAGAAGAAAGAACTCTTACTTTGGTAAACTTAAGAACGCTAACACTTTGATGGCTGTTCCATTCCCCAAGATTAACGGTCAAAAGAAATACTATCAAGGTCTTGGTGAAGCTGAAGCATACGGTATCGCAGAAGGTGCTTCTAACCCAACCGCTGTTCCTTACTTCTTAAGATACTTCCTTGACGGTTCTAACTACGAACTTTCAAATTACTTTGGTAATAAACAAAACCTCGAAGTTTATAACTGGTGTATGAACCAAAAGAATAAGATCTTCTCTTACGGTTACCCAACAGGTATGGCTGGTGTAAATAGCACCAACACTATCGAAGCACAACAAGGCGGTCAAATGAAGTCTTATATCGATGCTAACTATGGTGTAACAGATAAGGCAGTTAAAGAATTCAATGCCATCCTTAAGAAACTCAAAGCAAAATAATAAAAGGAGAGCAAAATGAAAATATTAAAGCTTTCTGATATTTTCAGTTTTGCAAATACAAAGCGTGCCATTGCCTTGATTTTGGCTTTGGCAATGCTTGTACTTGCTGGCTGTAACAAAAATAAAAATAACACATCTTCAAAAGATAACACATCTAGCGGATCCTCACAAACAACATCTGCTGATGACCAAAATGCTTCAGATGAGGCCGAAGATGAAACTGATGATACCTATACTCCAGGTACTTCAACATCGGCTTATATCGATCCGTTAAAGGGTGAAATTTCGGTTGATCCGGTTGTCTCAAAAGAAACACTTAGAAAAGACGCTTCTGAAACTTATGTAGTTGACCCTTCAAATCTTTGCTATAAGTATAAGGGTTACGCTCAAAAAGAAAGAGATAAATTACTTGATGAAATTCTCAACACACCGAATACTCTCAAGTATTACACTCCTAAAAAGGGCGCAAAAATTTACTACGTTTCACCAAGTGGCAGCAATACTGCTGACGGTCTTTCACCTGAAACTGCGTTGATGACAGTTGATGGCGTTTATTCGTTAGACCTTCAAGCCGGTGACTTTGTATTGTTTGAAAGAGATTCGGTTTATCGTTTAGCCGGTCGTTTCTACCTTACTGAAGGTGTTACATACGGTTCATACGGTACCGGTAAAAAACCAATGTTCTTGGGCTCACCACGTAACTTTGCAAAAGACGTTTGGAAACCCTCTACCAAAAAGAACGTTTGGTATATTAGTTATATGAACACTTTCCCCTGCGGTATGTTCTTAAATGACGGTGAAGAATTTGGTTATTTGAAACTTACTCTTCGTGCTCTTGAAAAGAATACCGACTTCTACTATGACGAAGAAGGCGCTCGTCTTTATCTCTACTGTGATAAGGGCAACCCCGGTAATGTTTACAAATCAATTGAAGTTTCCCAGTCAGAAATGACATTTTATCTTGGCACAGGTATTGACAATGTAACCATTGACAATATTGCTATGAGATATATGGGCGACGGCGGTGTTTACTCTAACTATAACAACAACGGTTGGTCTGTAACAAACTGCGAAATTGGTTTCTGCGGCGGTACCCAAATGGGTGCTGTTCGTGGCGGTAACGGCGTTGGTACTTGGTGTGGTGGACAATATCTTTATTGGGATCATAACTGGGTATATCACACCTTCGATAACGGTATGTCACCTCAAGGTAACGCAGGTAGAAAACTTTTTGGCGACTACCATGACATTTCACACTCAAACAACTTGTTTGAATTCAATAACGCTGATATTGAAATTTGGGAAACCGGTAAAGCCGGTGAAGAATGTAAGTTCTATAATTACTATATGAACAACAACATCTGCCGCTTTACCTCACTTGGTTGGGGTACCCGTGCCGATGACGGTGGTATCCGCGGTATCGACGGTGTTCACTACGGTCATTTAAGAGCAAACCAAATTACAGGTCCTTTCCAATTCAACAACAACATTATCGACTGTCCCGGCCGTATGCTTTATAAGTTTGAAAACGAAAATAAAGCAGTTTATGACGCTTTCGAAAGAAAGGGCAATACTTACTACATTAAGCAAAGCATGAGAACAGATAATTCTTTGTGCCGTAACTTCCACTGGCCAAATGAAGACGGTCACAGCGGTACTCTTTCGGCTACAAACGAAGAAAAAACAAAAGAAATTATTAAAATGATTGAACCAGATGTAAAAGCAATTTACTGGTATAAGTAATTTTAAAACACAATTAGGGTAGAAGATGCCTTTTTGGCATCTTCTACCAGACAAAAACCAAACGAAAAAAGATTTTTTCAAATTTATTTTAATTTAAGGATATGATGATTTTGAAAAGAAAAGCAATACGTAGTTTATTAGCAACATTAGTAGCAATAAGTTGCATTACTTCAACTCTTTTTACAGCGGGCGCTGAGACCGTTGCTAAAAAGGAT
>SVOX01000006.1 GCA_015066165.1 Oscillospiraceae bacterium
CAATAATTTCGGGTTTGCCGTTGTAATTTTTATCGTTTAATACGGCGGTTTTAATTTTTTCGGCGGTGGCACCGCAAAGTAACAACTTTTCTACTTTTTGAAGCACGTACGGCACCATTGGCTCATAAGGGATATGTTTATCATAACCGCCCGCAATAAGCCAAACTTTTTGTGGGAACGCTTTAAGTCCTGCAATAGTTCTTGTTGGGCTTGAAGCGATAGAATCGTTATAATATTTTACTCCGTTTACTTCACGCACAAATTCAATACGGTGTTCAACACCTTTGAATTCTCGTGCAACTTTTTTGATGGAGTCCATTCCAACCCAACCCCAAACGGCAGTTATAGCAGATAAATAATTTTCAACGTTGTGGTCACCTAAAATTGCAATTTCGTCACGGTGCATAATAGGAGCATCTATGCCACGGTAAGACATATGAATAACACCGTTTTGGTCGAGCCAAGCGCCGTTTTTAAGGGGAGTTTCCATACTGAACGAAAGTGATTGACCACGTACAAACGGTTTAAAACCGCAAGTGATTTCATTATCACGGTTAAGTACTGTTCGTGAAAAAGCGTTTTGGTGGAGAATAATGTTTTTCTTTGCCTCAACGTATTCGTCCATATCTTTGTGAATATCTAAATGGTTGGGCGCTACGTTTGTAACAACTGCAACGTCAGGACTTTTACGCATTGAAATTAGTTGGAATGAAGAAAGTTCAACCACCACAAAATCATCTTTAGTAATGTTTTCAATTTCGGGAAGTAAGGGCTTTCCAATGTTACCGCCGACAAATACACGCTTACCTTCGGCTTCGAGCATTTTTGCAATAAGGGTTGTGGTTGTGGTTTTACCGTCGGAACCGGTTATTGCAAAAACGGTAGCGGGGCAAAGGTCGAAAAATACTTCCATTTCGCTTGTAACGGCGATACCTTTTTTACGGGCACTGTCAAGTTCGGGTAAGTGAAAATTCATACCTGGGGTACGGAAAATCATATCAACTTCCAAATTTTCCAAATAATTTTCACCCAAGCGTAAAATAGCGCCTGCATTTTCAAGTTTTTCAGCAATATCGCCAAGCATTTCTCGGCTTCTGCGGTCGCAAGCGTAAACTTTAGCGCCTTTGTTTAAAAAATTCATAATAAGCGGGGTATTGCTAACACCAATACCGCACATAGCAATTTTTTTGCCTTTTATTTGTTCAAAAAATTGTACGCAATCCATAGTTCGTTTGCCTCCAATGTTTATATATATTTATCTATCTTTATATTATACTTAAAAAAAGAATAAATATCAACAGTAACTGTACAAATTTGTAAAAAATTTCATTTTTCGGGTGAGGTTTTGAATAATATTTAGAGAATGGAGGACGAATTATGAATTTTATTAATTGCGCCAAACAAGCCACGCCTGAACTTATAAGAAAATCGGTTGTTTTTTGGAGCCAAAACAGTTCACAGCATATAGACACCTTG
The DNA here is from genome assembly GCA_015066165.1 of Oscillospiraceae bacterium. Lineage (GTDB taxonomy): Bacteria > Bacillota > Clostridia > Oscillospirales > Acutalibacteraceae > UBA737. The sequence goes on from SVOX01000006.1 coordinate 1,477, forward strand.
TTACGCTCTACAAACGGCACAACAGCAGTTTTAGAGAACGATTTTAAAGAGCAGTTAAAGACCTTTCGTCAGCGGTTTGAATTGTTTTATAATACGTTTGGGCAAAACACTATTCCACTCTCTCGTTATCAAGAGTTTTTAAGGGTGAATTCGGGATTTATTAACCTTTTGGAACGAATAAAGTTTGAGGCGTTTTCGGGATATCCGGTACTTCAGCAGTCGGTGTTTCATTATATCTATGAAGCAAGATATATAAACGCTGTATTTTCGGCAAAAAGTCCAAATGGAAACGTGCTTATAACCCTATATTTTGCACCATTTTTGAACCAAAGTTTTAACTGTTTTTACAACCAAATGTACTTTTGGGGAATTATAGGGTCTATGCATCCGTCTTTGATTATGTCAAACAACGCTTTTTATAACGCTATAAACGGTTATTCAAAAGAGTTTTTAACAAACGTTACCAATAGTTTTAATAATTTGAATTTTCAGCTTTCATCTCTTAAAAGACCGATTAAAAAATCGGCTATTTCCCAAATTTTTGAAGAGTTTACATATCTTAATAACAACTATTTGGAATTTTTAAAAGATATAAGAAAAAACAGCCCTAAAATCTTCACAACGCCGATGGTTACCCGCTTGTCATCTTACTTTTACGGAGCGGTTGACCACCAAATAGCCGAGCACAAATTGGTTAGTGAAATAAATGAAAATATAGCCAAATATTTGTAAAATTTAAAAGCGAAAAATTCGTGTTTGCCGTACTTGACGGAATTGTAGCACTATGTTAAAATATAAATATACAATTTGTTATAATTCATATTGTATGGAGGGATTTAAATGATTAACTCAGTTGATGTTAAGGAATTTGAAGAAATCACTGCTGAAAGTAGCAAAAAGAAAAATAAAAAGAAAAAAACTATAACTTTTAGCATAATTCTTGTTTGCTTTTTATTGTTTGTTATATCATGGAATTGTTATGTGAGACATCAATTAAGTGATAGTATTCCACGTGATATTTGCTATTTTTACGCTAATTATAATGGTGATTCGAATTCTGCAAAATCAGAAGAAGCTTTAAAAAGATATAATAATGCAGATATTAAAATTTCAAATATTGATGTTTGGGAAATATTTTTACTGCCTAATTATAAAAAACAATTAAAAGCATATGAAAATTTTTTCGATAATTTCCCTGATGAAAGAGTCATAAAGAAATTTAATCAGTGCAGAGATGCGGATGAAGCACAAGCAGAACACTATAAAGTTGTTGAAAAATTAGTGTCTATACGTGAAGGCGAAACACCTTTTGAAGAAAAAGATGTTCTCTTGAAAATGTATTATAAAACATGGACAGAATGTAATAAAAAAATAGCAACTGTGCTGGAATGTGAAGAGAGTTTAGTGAAAATTGAGCATAGCAAAAATGCACTCGAACTGGAAAAAGCAAAAATCAAAAATGAACTTGTCGGTGTGATTTGGAAGGGCTTTGGAAGTGATGTAGAGTATAAAGATGTCACTAATATAAAAGAAATTTATGATTTATGTAAAAGAAACGAAATGCCATTGATTAGAAATTTATCTGAAGTTGTTTTGTATGAAGAAACATCTAAAATTTCTGATTGGATTCATTATTTAGATAGTGATCATCCTACATTTAAATATTTGAAAAAGAGCATGGAAGATGCAAATGGTTATTACAATTATAAATAGAATATAAAAAACCGGGCTTGGAAACAAGCCCGGTTAAAATTTATTTAGTCTTTTCTTCAATTTTTTCTGCGGCGGTTTGGAGATAAATGTTTTCATACATCTCAAAATTGCCGTTATCAACCATTTTAGCAACGTTCACGTCAATAGGCATTTTGCCGAGTAAATCTATGTTCAGTTCTTCGGCAATAGTATCGGTAGAAGAACCAAAAATTTTGAACTCTTCGCCACATTCGGGGCATACAACGTAACTCATATTTTCAACAAGTCCTAAAACGGGAATTTTCATAAGTTCAGCCATATTGTATGCTTTTTTAACTATCATCGAAACTAAATCTTGCGGTGAAGTTACAATTACAATTCCGTCAAGCGGAAGACTTTGGAAAACAGTTAAAGGTACATCGCCTGTACCGGGTGGGCAGTCAACAAAAAGGTAATCAAGGTCACCCCAGACAACGTCGTGCCAGAATTGTTTTACAGCGCCCGCAATAACGGGACCGCGCCATAAAACAGGGGACTCTTTATCTTCGAGTAAGAGGTTTATTGACATAAGTTTAATACCGGTTTTGGTCTCGGCAGGTAAAATACCTATTTCGTTTTGCATAGCACGTGAATTTATGCCAAAAGTTTTAGGTATTGAAGGGCCTGTAATATCGGCATCAAGAATACCAACTTTATAACCCATTCTTTGCATAAGCACAGCAAGTGAAGAAGTTACAAGTGATTTACCTACGCCACCCTTACCGCTTACAACGCCTATTACGTGTTTAATATTATTATATTCTCCGGTTGGTTCTAACAAACTTTCTTGCGTTCTGCTGCTACAGTTTTGTGAACACGAACTACAGTTGCCCGAACAACCGCTTTTATTTTCTTCAGCCATTTTAAAAACTCCTAATATTTATTTAACATTACTATTATAACTCTAATTTTAAAAAATTCAAGGCGAAAATCATCTATTATTAAAAAAATCGTACTGATTAGCAATGGTAGCCCAAGTTGTAGGTCCCACCGCACCTGAAACGGGGAGTGAAAAAAGTTCTTGAAAAGTGCGAACCGCATTTTCGGTTTGGTCACCGTAAAACCCCGTTACCGATACGTTTGGGATTTCGGGTATGTTTTGCGCTATTAAGGAAAGATAGGTTTGCAAATCACGAACGCTGTCGTTACGCATACCTGGAGTTAAGAAAAATCCTGGGTAGAGTTTGGCGTTGGAGCCCTCATAACCCGAAGGCAGTGATGCTACGGTTTCGGTGTAAACACGGGATATGGTATTCCAAGTTTGTGTATCAACAACACCCGTCACATCGAGCCCGTAAAACTCTTGAAAACGTTCTACTGCAGCCACCGTTTCGGGTCCGAAATAGTTGCTTCTTGGTACGGGTTCCAATGCGCCGTTGAAGTAGGCGATAATGCTTAAATAATATTGCAAAGTAGTTACGGGGATACCGCTTGAACCCTCGCTTATTTGGGTGTCAAACGGAATTGTGGCTTCTGCCACCGAAATTCCTTCGCTCACAAGGTCGGAAAGTCCTTTTACACCGTTGTAATATTGTTTAATTTTGTACCAAGTCGCTTTATCAACCTGACCGTTTTGAGTGAGATTAAAAATTTCTTGAAATTTTCTAACCGCCGCTTCGGTATCAAGCCCAAAAATACCGTTAATTTGGGCGATTTTTGGTATTGCGGGGTAGTTACGGGCAATGCGGTTGAGTTCGGTTTGAATTATTTGAACGTTATTGCCCGAATCACCCAATTTTAGCGGTACACCCGGGTAAGATTCTTCAGTGAAACCAACCGGCGCATCATTTACAATGCCTATATCGTTGCCGTAAAAATTTTGCAAAATTTCAAAGGGTGTTAGACCTTGTTCGGCAAGGGGGACTGTGCCCCATTGTGAAAGCCCTTGGCAAGTGGAAGTGGTACCGTTGCAAAATGCGGCAAAAAGCGGTTGTACGCTGCCCTGCCGCACAATGTAATCATTAAAAATTTCGTCAACTATGTAGCCAATATTTTCAAAAATTTCGCGGTCGGGCTTGAATGCCTGGTCAAATTGAGTTGAGTTTGTAATGTCAAAATCATAACCACGTGAGCGGTAATATTCGGTGTAAACTCGGTTTAACGCAAAAGAAATAATAGCGTAAATATTAGCCCTTAAGGCGTTTTCGGGCCAAGTGGGGTAAATTTCGCTTGAAGCCACGTTTTTTACATACTGTGTAAACGGCACGGTCACGTTTTGGGCGGTGGAATTTGGCGGACCTAAATGTACGGTTATGGTTTCGGGAATAGTGGGTAGTAGTATTTCTGCCATAGTGTTCACCTATAAGTCGTATTTTTGCGATTCGTCAAAAATAAAGGGTCCTTTATCTTCGCCGGCAGTTTCGGTGAGTAAAAGATTTGACTGTTGAAGTGACGTAACACCCGAAAAAACAGGAATATTTAAGTGTATGTTTTTAATATATCCGTCGGCTTCGATTATCATATTGTAAACGGCGTAGGGTAAAAGGGTGTTGTCTTCTTGCAAGGATAATGATTTTTCGGGCGTGGGAAGTGAAAACAACTTTGTTCGTCCGCTTTGGTCGGTAAGGGCGGTATCGACTACGTTTATATCAGGGTATTCGCCTGTGAAAATTGTAACTTTGGCATTTTTAACAGGGTAAAGCGAACGCACCGTTGTCACAATGGCTAAAAGACCGCCTGTGGTAGAAGAATTTGAAGTTTGGGCTACGGCGGGAACGGCTGTGTTTTTATTTGTTTTATTGTACATTTTAAGCATTTCATTTTTATATTTTTCAATTAAATTTTTATCCAAAAAAATCACCTCTTATTATTTTATGGAAAGTTTTCATAAAAGGTGAAAAAGTTATTGAAATATTAACTATAAATGGTATAATGAAGTAAAGGAGTGTTTTTATGGTAATACTTGAAAATGAAGTTTTGTATGTAGAAATTTCTGAAAAAGGAGCCGAAGTTCGTAAACTTCTTTGCGAAGGTAAAAACCGTGTATGGACTGCCGACCCTAAATATTGGGGAGATGTTTCACCGGTGCTTTTCCCAATTTGCAGTCGTTTGCGTGAGGGTTACTTTACTTACGAAGGCAAAAAGTATGAAATGGGTATGCACGGCTTTGCAGGTAAGCAAGAGTTCCAAGTTGAAGAAAGCACCCCGATTTCAGCCACTTTTTTGCTAAAAGATAATGAAGAAACATTGGCGCAGTATCCTTGGCATTTTGAGTTTCGTGTAACTTATACTTTGCGTGGCAACTGTCTTGATGTCACTTACGATATTAGAAACAAATCACAAAGCACAATGTACTATTCGGTAGGTGCTCACGAAAGTTATTGGTGTGAAAATGGCATTGAAGATTATGATATAATTTTTGAGCGTAACGAAACGCTTTATAACGTTACATACGATGATAAGAGCGTTCCTTGCACAAGACACATTATGCTGAAAGACAGCAATGTTTTGCCTTTATATGAACATTATTTTAATATTGATTCAATTATTTTTAAAGACGTAAAATCTCGTTATGCAACCATTAGAAACCGTAAAACAGGTGAGAGTTCTTCGGTTAAGTTTGACGGTTTTGATTATCTTCTTTTGTGGCACAAACCGGGGGCTCCATACATTTGCTTTGAACCGTGGGCTGGTATTTGCGCTTCAAACGGCGGCGTGACAGATATCACTAAAAAAGAAGGCATATTAAAACTTGAAGCGGGCGAAAAGAAAATTTTCAATCACTCAGTATATTATCAAAATTAATTTTTTAGACGGAGTAAAAAGCGAAAAAAGTTAAAGTTAAATAACAAGCAAAAACACCCGAAATTTCGGGTGTTTTTTATTTGCTTAAAGTTGGTGTTTTTAAAAAATGACGTTGATAAAATTCTTGATTTTTAAGATTATATATGATAATATTATTATGTATAGGTATGTATATTATATTGTCAATGAATAACCAAGCGTATATACGTTTATGAGGTGTTTTATGAAATCAAGGATTAAAAAATTATTAGGAATAATTTTAAGCGTTGTAATAGTTATAAGCGTTTGTGTTTGTGCGTTTATAACATCTGCAACAAGCAAAGAAATTACATATTACGTTAAAGCAAGCGGTTCTGACAGTGCAACAGGTCTTACCGTATCGCAACCGTTGGCAACAGTTTCTCAAGCAATAAAAAATGCACTTGACAGCGGATTTGCGGCGGGTGATACGGTTTACGTTAATTTGGTTGACTACGCTTCGATAAACTGGGGCACTTCAAGGCAATATAACTTCAAACTTGTAGTAAGGTCAAACAGCGAAAATTTGAGAAATACAGTAGTTGTTTCAAGCGGATTCACCTTTGGCGGCGATACCGCTTTTGAAAGCGTTATTGTTAAAAATATTACAGATATTTATTACGGCAATAAAAATATAAGTTTTGATAATGACTGTACTTTTGTATCGGCAAATCACTATTTAGGTAATAGCGTTGCCGGCGCAGAAGATACAGTTGCTAACGCCCAAACAGTTTATGCAGGGAATACAGTTGTATCAAAGAATTTCCGTCTTTCAAATAAAAATGTCGCCGATAAGGTTTATAAAGAAGACGTAACTGCTGTTTTTAATAATGAAAGTTCGGCGCCTTCAATTTACTTTACTGCTACAAGCGGTAACACTGTTTTTGAAAAAAACCTTAACGTTAATGTTATGAAAGCAAAAAGTGTTGATTTTTATAAAACTGGCGGAACTGTAAATATTAACGGTTATTTGCAAGTTATTTTAAATAACAAAACCAAAATTTCCGATGATTCTCAAAGTGTTTTAGATTCGCTTTCTCCTTCAAAGGGATTTTACTATATTATCAACGCTTCGGGTGTAGATGATTTGATAAACACAACCGCAACTGCGGGTAAATATGCCGTAAATACCGAAAGATATAAAGTTATTGCTACTAATGACGAAGGTGTTGAGCACGTTGCAAAAGACGGTTATTTAACTTTGCCCAAAGCGGGACGTTACGTTGTCAGAACGGTTAAAATCATTGAAACTGCAACCTATTACGTTGGACCTTCGGGCTCGGATGAAAACGACGGTTCAACAAGCGCCAAAGCATTAGCAACAGTTGCCAAAGCGGTTGAACTTGCAAATGCTGCGGGCTATCTTGAAGGCGACCTTATAACAATTAAGGTGTTGAGAAAAAGTTTACTTGACAGCACCGCTGTTACAATGGGTGATATGCCAAGACATTATTTTGACATTGTTATTGAAAATGGTTCAACCTATCAACCCACAATTAATTTTGAATCGGGTGCGGCTCTTGCTAATAACCAAGGCGGTACGACATATTATAAGAATATTAAACTTGCAGTAGCAGGTACTTGGAAGGCGGGCGTTTTCCACAGTTCGAACGTTGTGTTCGATTCAAACTGTACTATCAGCGGTTCTTATTTAACACTTTCTTTCGGTACGAGTAATGATGGCGGTACCTCAAAAACTATTGAGGGTCAAAGTGTTGAGCTTAATTGTAATATTCCTCATGCACTGTGCTTGGCAAACGGTAGTTGGTCAGGCAGAACATATACTGAAGACGTAAACGTTATTTTTAATAATTCCAGTCTTAACCCTGATGTTCTTTTTAATTCTTATTGGAGCGGAAGCAAATCAGGTAATACAAAATATAAAAAGAACGTAAATCTTAATCTTAAAAAAATGAAGGGTGTTCGTTTCCTTAATTTTGACGGTGCTATTTTTGAGGGGGCTATTCAAGTTATAAACTCGGCAGGTATTGATTTCGACAAACAATATACCACCTCTACTTCAACTGCACCTAAAACTATAAATCAAGCACTCGCAAACGTAACTTCTAAATACCTTATCAATAATAATACCGGCAATGCTGATATTATAGCGTTTACTGAAACTGCAGGTAAGTTTGCAGTAGATACAGGCAAATATAAACTTACTGCGACAGGTTCTAAAACATATCATTCTGAAAACGGATATTTAGTGCTCGAAGAACCCGGTGTTTATACACTTACTCTTAATCACACCCACTCATATACTGACGACTGTGATGAAGTTTGCAATAGTTGTGGTGATGTTAGAACAAATGCGCACGTTTATACAAACGTTTGTGACGCTACGTGTGACGTTTGCGGTAAAGTTAGAACTAATAATCACGTTTATGACCACGGTTGTGATAAAACTTGTAACGTTTGCTTTATGACAAGAAGCACGGCTCACGTATATAAAGGCGCTTGTGATGCTGATTGTGACGTTTGTTTAGAAGAAAGAATCGCATCAGAACATATTTTCACAAACAGTTGTGACGAATTTTGTAACGTTTGTAATATTGAAAGAGTAATAACCCACAGTTATTCTAACGACTGCGATGCGATTTGTAATATTTGCTCGTATGAACGTGTTCCTCACGACCACGTGTATTACAATTCTTGTGACGCAAGTTGTAACGTTTGCGGCGCACAAAGGGAGGTTGAACACGTTTTTGACAGTGCTTGTGACAAGTATTGTAACAAATGTCTTGTATCAAGGAAAACGTCTCACGTATATAGTAATTCTTGTGATGAAACCTGTAATATTTGCGGACATAAAAGAGTTGTGACTCACGCTTACGATAATGTTTGTGACGGAACGTGCAATATTTGCAGTGAGCAAAGAAAAGCCCACGTTTACGATAACAACTGTGATAAATACTGTAACGTGTGTAACAATGAACGAACCGTTACGGAGCATATATTTGACAGTGTGTGCGACACTACCTGTGCCGAATGCGGAACAGTCAGACAAACTACACATTCTTATTATTCGCAGTATATTGCAAATCAAGACAGCCATTGGAAACAATGTCAACTTTGCGGATATAAGCACCAAACCGAAAATCATACGTTCCAAGATGCATGTGATAAAAAGTGTGACGTTTGCGGATATATTCGTGCAACAGACGGTCACCAATTTGATACCGAATGTGATACTACGTGTAACACTTGCGATTATGTAAGAGCGATAGTGCATACCTATTCCGGTGTTTGTGACGAGAGTTGTGATTCGTGCGGTTACGTTCGTGAAGGCGTGGGTCACAGGGGCGGAACTGCCACTTGTAAAGCCAAAGCGGTATGTGAAGTTTGCGGTGAAGAATACGGCGAAAAGAACGATAACCACATTGGCGAAATTAAATACCGCAGTAAGATTGCAGTAAAATGTAATACCGACGGTTACACAGGCGACGGATACTGTATTGCTTGTAATAAGTTAGCAGTTCCCGGCAGTGTAATACCTGCTACGGGACTTCATAAATACTCAACCGAATGTGATACAAGTTGTAATACCTGCGGTGAAATCAGAGAAATTACTCACCAATTTGCACCTGCTACTTGCACTACGGCTAAAAAGTGTCTTATTTGTAATACTACAAGCGGTACCCCTTTAGGTCATAGTTATACTTTAAAATACGAAAAAGCGACCGACCAAAACAGCGGACGCCAATGGGAAGAATGTAGCGGTTGCGGTTTGGTTAAAAATGAAAAAACATTAATACAAATAGCAACGGTTGAACTTAAAAATGAAAGTTATATTTATGACGGAAATGTAAAACTGCCCGAAGTAGTGGTTAAAGGTATTAACGGCGCAGTAATAACTAATGACCGCTATGACGTCACTTGTGAACCCGCAATAGAAGTTGGCACTTATCTTGTTATTGTTAAATTCAAAAACGGATATAGCGGAAAATATACTTTAAGTTTTAAAATTGTCACATAAAAAAACTCCCATTAAATTGGGAGTTTTTTTACATCTTGTATGAGTTTATTTTGCTTGGCTTTCACAGTAAAGACAGCGGTAAATACGTTTTTCCTTATCGGTTAAAGTGAAAACATGGGGTAATTCCTGTTCGGTGCCACTTATACAACGTGGGTTTTTGCAAGTGATTACGTTTGTAAGTTTTTCAGGAAGTGCTATTCGCTTTTTTTCTTGTGTTTTACCGTCTTTAATAATATTAACTGTGATATCAGGATCTACGTAACCTAAAATATCGGTGTTTACTTCAATGTCGGCATCGATTTTTATTATGTCCTTTTTACCCATTTTTCTACTGGGGGCGTTATTGATAAGCGCTACCGAGCAGTCAAGGTTTTCAAGTTTTAAAAGGGTGTAGATTTTCATACCCTTTCCTGCGGTTATGTGGTCGATAACAATACCGTTTTTTATTTCGTCAATAGTCATTATTCTACCCCCAAAAGCATTAAGATAAGAGCCATTCGCATATATTTGCCGTTAAGTACTTGCTTAAAGTAACAAGCACGTGGGTCTTGGTCAACACCAACACTAATTTCGTTTACACGTGGCAGTGGGTGAAGAATGCTTAAATCCGATTTTGCGTTTGTAAGTTTTTCGGGAGTTAATATATAACTGTCACGAAGACGCAAATATTCTTCTTCGTTGAAAAATCTTTCACGCTGAACACGTGTCATATAAAGAATATCAAGTTGCGGCATAGCGGCTTCGAGATCTGTAGTTTCTACAATTTCGAAGTTTTCTTTTTTGAGCGACTCCCTTATATATTCGGGTACACGTAATTCGTTGGGGGAGATAAGTACAAACTTAACGTTATTATAACGGCGAAGTGCATTTATAAGCGAGTGTACGGTTCTGCCAAATTTAAGGTCGCCGCAAAGACCAACTGTTAAGTTGTCAAATCTGCCTTTTTCACGTTTTATTGTAAGAAGGTCGGCAAGGGTTTGGGTTGGGTGGTTGTGACCGCCGTCACCCGCATTTATAACAGGTATAGATGCGTTCATAGAAGCAACAAGCGGCGCACCTTCTTTTGGGTGGCGCATAGCAATAATATCGGCATAGCAAGAAACGGTTTTTGCGGTATCGGCAATGCTTTCGCCCTTTGCGGCAGAACTGCTTTGCGCTTCCGAAAAGCCCAAAACGTTACCGCCAAGTTCGTACATAGCCGCTTCAAAACTCAAGCGGGTACGGGTGGAAGGTTCAAAAAACAGTGTTGCCAATTTTTTGCCTTTGCACTTTTCGCTGTACTTTTGCGGGTTGTCGATAATATCGTTTGCAGTAGCAAGTAAGGAATCTATTTCCTCAAGTGAGAGTTCTGCAATATCAATTAAACTTCTCATCATATAATTCCTTTCGTTTAGAATTAAATAGAAATTTTAAAAATGAATGATGAATAATGAATAGTGAATAATTTTGGTGTGCCACTTCTGTGGCACGATATATATTTGTTTTCGGTTTGCCGAAAACACGTTAACTATTCACTCTTCACTTTTAACTATTCACTGAATAATTTTCAGGTTTACTGAAAATTATTCCTTAGCGCCGTTTACAGCAAGATAATTTTTGATGCGCTCAACGTTTTCTTTGTTTTTCTCGTCTTCTTCCAAATATTCAATAATATCGTAAACGTCAACAACTGAATATACAGGGAAGCCAAATTCTTCGCCAACTTCGGCCATAGCGCTCTTTTCGGTTTTGCCTTTTTCTTTGCGATCTACCATAACGAAAGTAGCGGCAACTTTTGTACCCTTAAGGCCTGATAAAATTTCCATACTTTCACGAATGGCGGTACCTGCGGTGATAACGTCTTCAACTATAACGATTTCCTCATTTTCCCCTGGCTTATATCCTACAAAAACGCCACCTTCACCGTGGTCTTTTTCTTCTTTACGGTTGAAGAAGAAAGGAACGTCTAAACCGTTTTTGGCAAGGGCTACTGCTACCGATACTGCAATCGGAATGCCCTTGTAAGCGGGACCGTAGAGAACAGTCTTTTTGTTGCCTACTTTTTCAAAATATGCTTTAGCGTAAAATTCGCCAAGTTTGCAAATTTGTTCGCCGGTTTTAATGTCGCCTGCATTTATGAAATAGGGGATTTTTCTGCCCGATTTAGCGGTAAAATCGCCAAACTTTAAAACGCCTGCACTTTCTAAAAATTCAATAAACTCTCTCTTATAACTTTCCATTTTAATTCTCCTTTTAATTCCAAATTACGAATTATCCAATAAACTCTTCACAGCAACGCTTATATGCAGCAACAGGGTCAGCAGCAGCGGTGATAGGACGGCCTACAACAATATAGTCACTGCCGATTTTTTTGGCTTCGGCAGGGGTCATAACACGCTTTTGGTCGCCAATGTCACCGTCGGCAAAGCGAACACCGGGAGTAACGGTTAAAAATTCTTTACCGCAAGTGTCGTGAACTTTACCTGCTTCCAAAGGTGAGCAAACAACGCCGTCAAGACCTGCAATTTTTGCATTGTTTGCATAGTGCATAACAACCTTGTCGATTGGTTCTTTAATAAGTAAGTCATTTTCCATACGTTCTTGGTCGGTAGAAGTAAGTTGGGTTACCGCTATTAAAAGGGGACGTGTTCCGTCGGGGCGGGTGAGCCCTTCAAGAGCGCCTTCCATCATAGAAATTGTACCGCCGGCGTGAAGGTTGGTCATATCAACATCAAGACGTGAAAGCACAGCCATTGATTTTTTAACTGTGTTTGGAATATCGTGAAGTTTAAGGTCTAAAAAGATTTTATGACCTCTTGCCTTGATTTCTTTTACAATTGCTGGACCTTCGGCATAGAAAAGTTCCATACCGATTTTTACAAAGGGTTTTACCCCTGTGAACTTATCTAAAAATTCAAGTGTTGCTTCTTTACTTGCAAAGTCGCAAGCAATAATTACGTCCTTACCCATTAGTGAGCGCCTCCTATAATATCAGTTAAGTTATTTATTTTGTATTTTTCCATTACTTTTGGTAAATTGTCAATGATATTTTTACAAGCAAATGGGTTAACCAAATTGGCAGCACCCACTTGAACCGCAGTAGCGCCTGCAAGCATCATTTCAATAACGTCTTCGGCGGTAGAAATACCACCCATACCAATAATTGGAATTTTTACTGCATCGTAAACCTGATAAACCATTCTAAGTGCTACCGGTTTAATTGCAGGGCCTGAAAAACCACCCATTTTATTTGCTAAAATTGGTTTTTTGCGGTTTAAATCAATTCGCATACCAAGTAAAGTGTTGATAAGCGAAACACCGTCTGCACCTTCGGCTTCACACGCTTTTGCAATTTCTACAATATCGGTAACGTTGGGTGAAAGTTTAATAAATACAGGTTTGCTTGTAACTTTTTTAACCGCTTTTGTAACTTCGGCAGCATTTTTTGCACTTGTACCAAAAGCCAGTCCGCCACCGTGTACGTTGGGGCAAGAAATATTTACTTCAAACCAACCGATTTGGGATTCTTGGTCGAGTTTTTGGCAAGTGTAAGCGTAGTCTTCAACCGAGAACCCGCTAACGTTTGCCATAACCGGTTTGTGAAAACATTCCTTTAACTTGGGAAGTTCTTCGCTTATAACTCTATCAACACCGGGGTTTTGAAGACCTACTGAGTTTAGCATACCTTCTGCACATTCGGCAATACGGGGTGTGGGGTTGCCAAAACGTTCGTCACGGGTGGTGCCTTTAAAAGAAAATGTGCCAAGGCAGTTTATATCATAAATGTTGGCAAATTCGTAACCAAAACCAAATGTTCCGCTTGCGGGGATAACAGGGTTATCCATTTTAATTCCGGAAAGTATTACACTTGTATCTACCATACGATTTCCTCCCTATAAAGCACGGGGCCGTCTTTGCAAATACGCTTGTTGCCGTATTTTGTTTTGCAACTGCAACCCATACAAGCACCAAAGCCGCAACCCATTCTTTCTTCAAAACTATATTGACCGCTGGTTTTAGCCACTGCTTCAATTGCTTTAAACATTGGCATTGGCCCACAAGTGAAGAAGTAGGTGTAGTCACGGTCCATAGCGTCGGTAACGTAGCCCTTAACACCGTAAGAACCGTCAACTGTTGTAACAATTACTTCTACGCCTAAATTTTTGAACGCTTCTTCATAAAAGATTTCTTCTTTTGTGTTAAAGCCCAAAATTACAGTTGGGGTTTTGCCCATTTTAAGCAGTTCTTTGCAAAGGTTATACATTGGCGGAATACCAACACCGCCACCTATAAGCAAGGGTTTGTCACCTGCTTTTTCGGGATTGAAGCCGTTGCCAAGACCTACCAAAACGTCTAATTTTTCGCCCGCTTTCATTTTTGCCATTTGCTCGGTACCAACGCCTACAACTTTATAGATTAAGGTTATGGTTTCTTCATTGTAGTCGCAAACCGAGATTGGACGGCGTAAAAACTTGCCGTCGAGTTTAATATTCACAAATTGGCCCGGTGCTAAAAGGGAAGAAGTATCCCCTGCAAGTACCATACTGTAAACGTTTGGGGCAATTTTGAAATTGTAAAGAATTTCATAAATTCCTTGTGTCATCATAATAAAATCACCTTATGCATCGATAGTTGAAATAGTAAGGGTTGTTTCTTCGAGTACGTCTAAAAGTACGCGTACTGTATCAAGCGCTGTGAAGATAGTAACGTTATTTTCTGTAGCATAACTTCTGATTTTGAAACCGTCGGTTTGGGTTCCGCTTGATTCAATATCACGTGTGTTTATAACGTAAGCAATATGACCTTGACGGAGTGCGTCGTGGATTTGGTCAGGGTCTTCTTCAATCTTTTTAAGAATTCGTGTGTTTATACCGTTTTCTTTAAGGAATTTTGCAGTGCCTTCAGTGGCTTCTATATTAAAGCCAAGGTTGTAGAAACGGCGAATAAGCGGTAACGCTTCTTCTTTGTCTTTGTCGCTGATGGTGGCAAAAACAGTACCGTAGTTTTGAACACGCATACCTGATGCTTGAAGCGCTTTAGAAAGTGCACGGTTTAACTTATCGTCATAACCAATGGCTTCGCCGGTGGATTTCATTTCAGGTGATAAGTAAGCATCAAGACCACGGATTTTATTGAAAGAGAATACGGGCACTTTTACGTACCAACGTTTCTTTTCTTGCGGGTAAATATCGAAAATGCCTTGTTCTTTTAGTGATTTGCCTAAAATAACTTCGGTTGCAATATCGGCAAGACTGTATCCGGTTGACTTTGAAAGGAAGGGAACAGTTCTTGAAGAACGTGGGTTAACTTCGATAATGAATACGTTTTCATCTTTATCAACAATGAACTGAATATTGTAAAGACCAATAATACCAATACCAAGACCTAACTTTTTAGCGTATTGTAAAATTGTGCCTTTAACTTTGTTAGAAATACTAAAAGCAGGGTAAACGCTTATTGAGTCACCGCTGTGAACACCTGTGCGCTCAACAAGTTCCATAATACCGGGGATAAATACGTCTCTACCGTCGCAAATGGCGTCAACTTCAACCTCTTTACCCTGGATGTATTTATCAACAAGTACAGGACGGTCTTCATCAATTTCAACAGCGGTTTTAAGGTAGTGTTTTAACTGCTCTTCGTCGGCAACAATTTGCATAGCACGTCCGCCCAAAACAAATGAAGGACGAACAAGAACCGGATAACCGATTTCTTTGGCGGCAGCAATACCGTCTTCAATTTTTGTCACTGCCTTACCCTTTGGTTGAGGAATACCTAACTCGTTAAGAATTTTTTCAAAACTGTCACGGTTTTCGGCACGTTCAATAGCATCGCAATCGGTACCAATAATTTTAACACCACGGTCACGAAGCGGTTCTGCAAGGTTGATAGCAGTTTGACCGCCAAGAGAAGCAATAACACCTTCGGGTTTTTCAAACTCGATAATGTTCATAACGTCTTCGGGGGTTAGGGGTTCAAAATAAAGTTTATCGGCGGTTGTATAGTCGGTTGAAACGGTTTCAGGGTTGTTGTTTATAATAATTGCTTCATAGCCAGACTTTTTAATTGTTGTAACAGCATGAACTGTTGAATAGTCAAATTCAACGCCTTGACCTATACGGATAGGACCTGCGCCCAATACCACAATTTTCTTTTTATCGGTAAGAATTGATGCGTTTTCGTTATGGTAAGATGAGTAGAAATAGGGGATATATGCGCCTGTGTGACAGGTGTCAACCATTCTGTAAACAGGGAATAAGTTGTTTTCTTTGCGGAAGTTGTAAACTTTTAGTTCGTCACATTCCCAAAGACGAGCAATATATTTATCAGAGAAGCCCATTTTTTTGGCTTTTATAAGTGTTTCAAGGTTGAAAGCATTATCTTTAAGGAGTTTTTCCATATTGATAATATTTTCAATGGCTTGTAAGAAGAACGAAGTGATTTTTGTGATTTCGTGAATTTCTTCAACCGTTGCGCCACGGTAAAGAAGTTCGGCAATAGCAAAAAGGTTGTCGTCACGAAGTTCGCTTATATATTCACGAAGTTCTTGGTCGGTCATATTGTCAAACTTGTGGTGGTAAAGGTGGGTTATACCAATTTCCAAAGAACGAATACCTTTTAGCAAACTTTCTTCCAAAGTAGAACCAATACCCATAACCTCACCGGTCGCCTTCATTTGTGTACCAAGAACGTTTGAAGCGGTTGAGAATTTGTCAAATGGGAAACGGGGGAATTTGGCAATGATATAATCAAGTTTTGGTTCAAATGCAGCGGTGGTGTTTGCAATAGAGATTTCATCCAAAGTCATACCAACAGCAATTTTAGCGGTAACACGTGCAATAGGATAACCGCTGGCTTTTGAAGCCAAAGCCGATGAACGAGAAACACGAGGGTTAACTTCGATTAAATAATATTCCGAACTTTCGGGGTTTAAGGCGAACTGAACGTTACAGCCACCTTCAATTTTAAGTTCACGAATAAGTTTAATAGCACTATCGTTAAGCATTTTAAGGTCATGGTCGTTAAGAGTCATAATTGGGGCAACAACAATTGAGTCGCCGGTATGAACACCAACAGGGTCGATATTTTCCATACCGCAAATGGTTATAGCGTGGTCCTTACCGTCACGCATAACTTCAAATTCAATTTCTTTATAACCTTTAACACTTTTTTCAATAAGAACCTGATGCACAGGGGAAAGTTTGAAAGCGTTAAGACCAATTTCAATAAGGTCCTGTTCGTTGTAAGCAAAACCGCCGCCTGTACCGCCCAATGTGAAAGCAGGGCGCAAAACTACGGGGTAACCAATTTCCATAGCGGCTTTTTTGGCTTCTTCTAAAGAGTAGGTAATTTGTGAAGGAATTGTTGGTTCGCCGATAGATTGGCAAAGTTCCTTGAACATTTCACGGTCTTCAGCACGTTCAATACTTTTGCTTGAAGTTCCCAAAAGTTCAACACCGCATTCTTTCAAAATACCTTTTTCTTCAAGTTGCATAGCAAGGTTAAGACCTGTTTGTCCGCCAATACCGGGAACAATGGCGTCGGGTCTTTCATAGCGAATAACCTTTGCTACAAACTCAAGCGTTAAGGGTTCCATATAAACCTTATCGGCAATAGTGGTGTCGGTCATAATGGTAGCGGGGTTTGAGTTACAAAGAATAACTTCATAACCTTCTTCTTTGAGCGCTAAACAAGCTTGGGTACCTGCGTAGTCAAATTCTGCTGCTTGTCCAATAACAATTGGGCCAGAACCAATAATTAAAATCTTTTTTAAGTCTGTTCTCTTTGCCATTTTTTTACTCCTTAATATATTTGATGTTGTTTTGCTGTACTGTTAGTTTGCATTCGCCGTAAAGCTCAAAATTTTCAAAAGGCGTGGCTTTGCCTAATGATAGAAAATCTTTTGACTTTACAGTGAACTTTTTATCTAAATCCCACACAGTATATCCGCTTTGTTTCAAACCAAAACGGTTTCGGGGGTTTATTGCCATAATTTCAATAAGTTTTTCCAAAGTTATGATACCCTTTTTTACAAGAAAAGTGTACATAACAGGAAAAGCAGTTTCGATTCCAACTATGCCGAATGCACTTTTCTGGAGCCCTTTGCTTTTTTCTTCGGCGCTGTGGGGTGCATGGTCGGTGGCTATCATATCAATAGTACCGTCTTTTATGCCTTCTATCAGTGCCAAGCGGTCGGCTTCGCTACGAAGCGGTGGGTTCATTTTAAAGCGACCTTCTTCTTTAAGGTCGTTATCGGTTAAAACTAAATAATGGGGAGCGGTTTCACAAGTGATGTCAACCCCGTCTGCTTTGGCTTTTCTTATAAGGTCAACACTTTCTTTACAAGAAATGTGGCAAACGTGGTATTTACAGCCGGTTTCTTTTGCGAGTTTAATGTCACGTTCTATCGGTTTCCATTCACTTTCACTGCAAATACCTTTGTGAGAGTGAAGTTTTGCATATTCGCCGTCGTGAATATAACCGCCAAAAAGCAAACTGTTGTCTTCGCAATGCGCCACAATCACTTTGCCAAGTTCTTTGGCTTTTATCATAGCACTTCGCATCAGTTCTTCTGACTGAACGCCACGTCCGTCGTCTGAAAAGGCGAATGCGTGTTTTAAATTATCAAAATCGGAAAGTTTTTCGCCTTGTTGTCCTATAGTAATGGAGGCGTAAGGGTGAACGTTTATAACGGCATCTTTTTTTATAATATCAAGTTGGGTTTTCAAATGCTCGGCACTGTCAGGTACGGGGTTTAGGTTTGGCATTGCGCAAACGTCGGTATAACCGCCACGAGCACAGGCAAGCGTACCGCTTTTAATTGTTTCTTTATATGAAAAACCCGGCTCTCGAAGATGAACATGAACATCACAAAAAGCCGGGAAGACAAATAAATTATTAAATTTAGAAACACTACCGCTAAGTTCTAGCGGAAAGTCTTTAGTGATAAATGTTGCGTTTTCAAAAACTTTTGCGTTTTTTATAACGTTTTTCATAACTTTACCGCCTTTCTAAACTGTTTAAACTTTAAAAAAACACCCTGCCTACAGGCAAGGTGAATATGACAATAGACAGCATAACCCCATGGGGCTACACCTAAAACCATATTACAATCTTGCCGGCGTCACAGCACCGTGTTTAAAGATATATTTTAACTTTAATTATTTTACCACTCTTCTACCGTAATGTCAAGGATATTACTTTATATTTTTTAAATAAATTAATTGTAAATTGATGCAAAATGTGTTAAAATGAAATATATTTGAATTTAAGGAGAAAAGTTAGTGTCATTTCCGCTTGATAAAATAAGAAATTTTTGCATAGTAGCACATATCGACCACGGTAAGTCAACTTTGGCTGACCGTTTGCTTGAGCATACACAGTCGGTGGCAGAACGTGATATGGAAGAACAAATTCTTGACAGTATGGACTTGGAAAGGGAACGTGGTATTACCATTAAAGCCCATGCTGTAACGCTTTATTACGATGCGTCTGACGGTGAAAGATATGAACTTAATTTAATTGACACCCCCGGCCACGTGGACTTTAACTATGAAGTGTCACGTTCTTTGGCGGCTTGTGAAGGTGCGGTTTTAATTGTTGACGCATCTCAGGGTATTGAAGCGCAAACTTTGGCTAACACCTATTTGGCAGTTGACCACGGGCTTGAAATTTTGCCTGTTATTAATAAAATCGACTTGCCTTCGGCAGAGCCCGAACGTGTAAAAGGTGAAATTGAGGATATAATTGGTATCCCTGCAGATAACGCACCTTTAATATCGGCAAAAACAGGTGTAAATATTGAAGAAGTGCTTGAAAAAATTGTTACCGAAATTCCGGCGCCGACAGGCGATATAAACGCACCCCTTTCGGCACTTGTGTTTGACTCTTATTATGACCCCTATAAAGGTGTTATTGTATATTTCCGTGTTATGAGCGGTAAAATTAAAGCGGGTGATACAATTAAAATGATGGCTACGGGTGCTACGTTTGATATTGTAGAACTTGGCCGTAAACGTGCAACTTCTATGGAACCTTGCGACGTTTTGGAAGTGGGTGAGGTTGGATATTTGGCGGCTTCCATTAAAACTGTTAGTGAAGCACGTGTTGGTGATACAATTACTTTGGCTGAAAACCCCACCCCTCAAGCGCTTGAAGGTTACCGTAAGGTAAACCCTGTGGTTTTCTGCGGTATTTATCCCGCTGACGGCGCAAAATATCCCGATTTACGTGATGCACTTGATAAACTTCAGTTAAATGATGCATCCCTTTTGTTTGAACCCGAAAGTTCAAACGCTTTGGGCTTTGGTTTTCGCTGCGGTTTTTTGGGGCTTTTGCATATGGAAATTATACAAGAAAGATTAGAGCGTGAATATAATCTTGACCTTGTGACAACCGCACCAAGTGTTGAGTATAAATTCACTTTAACCACAGGCGAAACAATAACGGTTGACAACCCAACCAATTATCCCGACCCTGCAATTATTGCCGAAGCATTAGAACCGGTGGCAGACGTTCACATTTATTCACCAAGTGATTACGTGGGAACCATTATGCAACTTTGTGAAGAACGCCGTGGTGTTTATACAGATATGAAGTATATGGGTGACCGTGTAGATATTCATTACATTATGCCAATGGGCGAAATTGTTTATGACTTTTTCGACGCTTTGAAGTCCCGTACTAAAGGATATGCAAGTTATGATTATGAAATGAAGGGTTATGAAAAGAGTAAACTTGTAAAACTTGACGTTTTACTTGCGGGTGATATGGTAGATGCACTTTCGTTTATTGTTCACACCGATAATTCTTATGCCCGTGCTCGTAAAATTGCTGAAAAGTTAAAAGAATTTATTCCCCGCCAACTTTTTGAAGTGCCTGTACAAGTTGCAGTTTCGGGCAAAGTTATTGCACGTGAAACTGTTAAAGCAATGCGTAAAGACGTTCTTGCTAAATGCTACGGCGGTGATATTACACGTAAGAAAAAACTTCTTGAAAAGCAAAAAGAAGGTAAAAAACGTATGCGTCGTTTGGGTAACGTGGAAGTACCGCAAGAGGCATTTATGGCAGTGCTTAAACTTGATGAGTAGGTGAAAAAATGACAAGACGTGAAAAAGCAATTTTAAAAAGAAATTTATTCTTGGGCGGTTGCGCACTTGTGCTTGTGGGCGCTGTTGTACTTGTGGCTGTTATAATTTCAGCAGTTAAAGGCAATGACTCTAAAAATGAAAGTGTTTCTTCGGTGAGTTCTGTAAGTTCGGTTTCAAGTGAGAGTTCAAAGGTTGAAAGTGTAATAAGCGACCTTTCTTCAAGCCAAGAAACAACTTCTAAAGAAGAAAAAGAAACCCCTCACGGTTTAGATGCTGAATTTGAGAATCTTTTGCTTGTAAACGGTTGGAACCCACTACCCGAAGATTTCGATTACGAAGGTCATCTTACAAAAATCCCTCAAAAGTATTTAAAGGGCTCTTTGGACCAAATTGATAAGGAAGTTTGGCCGTATCTCAAAGCGATGCTCGATGATGCAAGAGATGAGGGTATTGATATTGGCGTTTGGTCGCCTTACCGTTCGTACAATACTCAAAAATGGTTGTTCCAAAAGCAAGTAGATAAGCAAATCGGTTACGGTGTACCCGAAGACGAAGCAGAAGATAAAGCCGCAACAATTGTGGCAAGACCGGGAACCAGCGAACACAATTCAGGGTTGGCGCTTGATATAAACTGCGCTAATGAATCTTTTGAGAGAACGAAAGCGTATGAGTGGCTTGAAAAGAATGCCGAAGATTACGGTTTCATAATGCGATATTCAGAAGAAAAGCAACCCAAAACAGGCGTTATTCACGAATCTTGGCACTGGCGTTTTGTTGGAATAAACGCCGCAAGGGAAATGAATAAACTTGATATGTGCCTTGAAGAATACGTGGAATATAAAAAGTAAAAGTATGTTAAAAATTTTGGGAGAGCACTGCTCTCCCTTTTTGTTATAACAATTCTTGCATTTTGTGGGTTATTGTGGTATATTTTATTTGTAAGATTTCGGCTCTTTGGGGGTATATTTGTGAAAAAATTATTATCGTTAATTTTGGCTCTTGTTTTGCTATTGTCGGTGGCGCCAATGTCAACTATGACAGTTAGCGCCGTTAAAAGCGGTTATTATACATACTCGGTTTCAGGTGGCACAGCAACTATAGAGGATGTTGATACTTTAATTAGCGGTGATATTACAATACCGTCAACATTAGGTGGCTATACTGTTACAAGTATAGGTAGTACTGCTTTTTATATGTGTTATGATCTTACAAGTATAACAATTCCAGATAGCGTTACAAGTATAGGTTATTATGCTTTTGGTTATTGCGATAACCTTACAAGTGTAACTTTAGGAAATAGCGTTACAAGTATAGGTATTGAAGCTTTTAATAATTGCGATAAACTTACAAGAGTTTATTATCGTGGAACACAAGCACAGAAAGAACAAATATCAATTGGTTTTTCAAACACAGATTTGACGTCCGCTATATGGTATTATAATAGTTGTATTCAAAGTGCTTCGCATAGTTATGAATGGGTAATTGACAAAGAAAACAACTGTGGCTTTGATGGATTAAAACATGAAGAATGTACTGTTTGTCATGCGAAGCGCAATGAAAACACCATGATAAATGCAACCTTGAATCACAGTTATGATAATGCTTGCGATACCCAGTGTAACGTTTGCGGTATGATCAGAGATGATGCTCACACCTACGCTAGCGTTTGCGACCGCGACTGTAATATTTGCGGTGAATTCCGACGTGCGCCTCACAAATATGCTAATGATTGTGATACCGATTGTGATTTGTGCGGTGTGGAACGAGAAGTTGGCGAGCATCAATATTCATTTGATTGTGATACTGATTGTAACGTTTGCGGTTTTATTCGTACGGTTGAACATGTTTTTACAAATGAATGTGATAACGAATGCGATATATGTTTTGAAACAAGAATACCGCCACATTTATTTGATAATCTTTGCGATACAAACTGTAATCTATGCGGAAAAACTCGCGAAACCGAGCATAGTTGGTTAAATGCAACTTGTACCGAACCAAAAACCTGTAAAGTTTGTAACACAACGGATGGTGTGGCAAACGGTCACACTTACACTTCTAAGGTAGAAAAAGCTGCTACATGCGCTGCTGCTGGTATCATGAAGCATACATGTTCTTGTGGTGATAGTTACATAACTGCAATTGCTAAAACAAATAACCACAACTACAAACCGTTTAATATCAAAGCTACATATGCTAGTGCTGGTTCATCGGGTAATGTGTGTACAGTTTGTGGTTTGAAAGCAAATGTAAAGGTTATTCCAAAACTCGTACCAAAGACCACAAAGGTTTCAAAAGTTACTGCGGCTAAAAAGAGCTTGAAGGTTAAAATCAAGAGAGAAAAGAGTATTTCGGGTTATCAAATTCAGTATTCACTCAAGAAAAACTTCAAGGGTGCTAAGAAAGTGACGCTCAAGAAGAACTCAAAGACTTCAACAACCATTAAGAAACTGAAATCAAAGAAGACTTACTATGTAAGAGTTCGTACCTATAAGACAGTAAATGGTAAGAAGTATTATTCCGCTTGGTCAAAAGCAGTAAAAAAGAAAACCAAATAATATAAATATACCGCAAATAAATATTTTTAAAAATTGAATATAGTATTATATTTAAATAGCAACAGAGCTGTGTGGAAAAATTCTACACAGCTCTCGAATTTTTAACTCCTTCTGTCACGGCGTTGCCGTGCCTTCCTCTTTGAGGAAGGCACGGTTTGTATGAATTTTTATGACTACTAAGGGTGTGGTCGATTCGTGAATCGACTCTGTGAAACGTAAAAACTTTATGATATATATTTACAAAACGAATAAACGCCAAATAAAATGCGCACAATATTAAAAATATTGTGTGGTGAAAATATGTCAGGCGGTATATCGGATTATAAGAATATGAAATTAAGCGGTATTTTGCAAAAAGATATCGCTTTATTTAAAGATATTTTTAAAAAAGACGTTATTTTGCGTGTTAAGGAAATAACCGCAAATAAAGAAATACCCTTTAAATGCGCAATTGTTTATATGGACGGTATGACCGATTCTGAACAGCTTAATGCGGCGGTAATACGTCCGCTGATAACTGTAGGCGTTCCAAATATCAGCGGTGATTTGGCGGATTATATTGGAAAACAGTTGCTTTTTGCACGTGACGTTAAGAAAAAGCAAAACGTTGCCCAAATTTTAGAGGGTATTCTTTACGGCGAAGCCCTTATTTTAATTGACGGCAGTAAAACTGCACTTATGACCGACGTTAAGGGATTTCGCACAAGGGGTATTAGTGAACCGCAAGAAGAAAGAATTTTACAAGGTCCGCGTGAGGGCTTTGAAGAAGCGGCGCTTCTTAATCTTGCAATGTTGCGAAGAAAACTTTTAACTCCCGATTTGTGTATAGAAATGATGCGTGTGGGAAGAAGAACATCCACAGCGGTTTTTGTTTGTTATTTGGGCAGTTTGGCAAATATAAACACAGTAAAAGAAATTAAAAAAAGAATTTCAAAAATTGATATGGACGGAGTGCTTGATACTAACTATATTACCGAGCAAATAAGGGATAATAAGCAGTCGCTTTTTAAAACAAGCGGTTCTACCGAACGCCCCGACGTTGTGGCGGCACGTCTTTTAGAGGGTAGAATTGCTATTGTGGTTGACGGAACGCCCATGGTGGCAACAGTGCCGTACTTGTTTTCGGAAAATTTTCAATCAGATGAAGATTACTATCAAAATTATATTTTAAGTTCAGCCGAACGAATTTTGCGTTATTTTTGTTTCTTTTTAAGTGTTAGTATTCCTGCAGTTTTTGTGGCAGTATCAACCTTCCACCGTGCTTTTTTGCCAACGCCGTTTGTTATAACCGTAATGCAACAGCGTGGCGGAGTGCCTTTTACACCCGTAACCGAGTGTTTGCTTATGATTTTGGTGTTTGAAATATTAAAAGAAGCGGGAATTCGAATGAGCCAAAATTTAGGACACGCTCTTAGTATAGTGGGCGGTCTTGTGGTTGGTCAGGCGGCGGTTGAAGCCAGAATTATAAGTTCGCCAATGCTTATTGTAGTGGCGCTTTCGGGAATAGCGGGACTTATGTTGCCACGCCTTAAAACTGCGGTGTTTTATATTAGAATCGGCTTGGTTCTGGCAAGTTGTTTTTTGGGAATATACGGTTATTTTTTAGGAATTGTATTTTTGGTGTTGCACATTTTTTCTATTTCTTCTTTTGGGGTTGATTACACAGTTTCTTTTAAAAAGGCAAGTTTGCAAAACCTTAAAGATACCGTTTTCCGTGCGCCTTGGGATTATATGAAAAAACGTCCCGTTTTTAACCGTAATATTAAGCGAAGGGCTGATAAAAAATGAAAAAAGTGATTTTTTTGTTTGCTATAATGTGTTTGCTTTGCGGTTGTAACCAAGAACAAAGTGAGTATTTGGTTTCGAGTATGGGGTTT
>SVOX01000112.1 GCA_015066165.1 Oscillospiraceae bacterium
TATACGCAAGCGGTAACTATACGGAAACCTCTGCCTTCGTTTACCTCAACAACGCAGATACGGCAAGCGCCGATTTCGTTCTTTTCTTTCATAAAGCAAAGGGTAGGAATTTCAATACCTGCTTTACGGGCAGCATCTAAAACAGTAGAGCCCTTAGGTACACTTACAGCAATACCGTTAATTTTAACATTTATCATATCCATTATATTAGGCTCCTTTCTTATTGCTTAGAGATTGCTTTAAACTTACAGTTGCCCATACATACACCGCACTTAACGCACTTATCAGCGTCAATGGTGTAAGATGGGAGTTTATGACCGGGTGCTATGTAATCAGTCTTTTCAATTGCATTTACAGGGCAATTTCTAGCACAAACACCACAACCGATACACTTATCCTGGTCGATTGTAAAGGTAAGAAGGTCTTTACATACGCCTGCAGGGCACTTCTTATCGACAACGTGAGAAACATATTCATCACGGAAGAAGTTAAGTGTAGAAAGCACAGGGTTAGGAGCAGTCTGACCGAGACCGCAGAGTGAGTTCTGCTTAATGTAGTAGCAGAGTTCTTCAAGACGGTCAACGTCTTCGAGTGTGCCCTTACCCGATGTAATCTTATCAAGCAATTCAAGGAGACGTTTTGTACCTACACGGCAAGGAGTACACTTACCGCAAGATTCGTCAACAGTAAATTCAAGGAAGAATTTAGCCATATCAACCATACAGTTGTCTTCGTCCATAACGATAAGACCGCCTGAACCCATCATACAACCGATAGCGGTTAAGTTATCATAGTCAACTTCGGTATCGATTAAACGAGCAGGGATACATCCGCCTGAAGGACCACCTGTTTGAGCAGCCTTAAACTTTTTACCGTTTGGAATACCGCCACCAATTTCATCAATAATGTGACGAAGGGTTGTGCCCATAGGAATTTCAACAAGACCTGTATGTTTAATTTTACCGCCAAGTGCGAATACCTTGGTACCCTTTGATTTTTCAGTACCCATTGAAGCAAACCATTCAGCACCACGAAGAATAATTTGTGGAACGTTAGCAAATGTTTCAACGTTATTTTCAACGGTTGGTTTACCAAACAAACCTTTAACTGCCGGATAAGGCGGACGAGGTCTTGGTTCACCACGGTTACCTTCGATAGAAGTCATAAGCGCTGTTTCTTCACCGCAAACGAACGCACCGGCGCCCAAGCGGATAAATAGATCGAAATCGAAACCTGAACCAAAGATATTTTTACCTAAAAGACCGTATTCACGAGCTTGGTCAATTGCCTTTTGCAAACGCTTAACAGCAATTGGGTATTCAGCACGAACATATACGTAACCTACTGTTGCGCCAATTGCATAACCTGCAATAGCCATTGCTTCTACCAAACAGTGAGGGTCGCCTTCCAAAACGGAACGGTCCATAAATGCACCAGGGTCGCCTTCGTCGGCATTACATACAACATACTTTTGGTCTGCCTTATTAGGAGCGCACAAAGACCATTTAAAGCCTGTGGGGAATCCACCGCCACCACGGCCACGAAGACCTGAATCTGAAATAACTTTAATAACGTCTTCAGGTTTCATTTCGGTAAGAACCTTACCAAGAGCAGCATAACCGTCCATTGCGATATATTCGTCAATGTTTTCAGGGTCAATAACACCGCAGTTACGAAGAACTACACGGTTTTGAGATTTGTAGAAAGCGGTATCGCTTAATGCAACTTGGCCTTCAACTTTAGGAGCATCTTTACCTGTATCGTTATATACCAAACGTTCTACAGGACGACCTTTCAAAAGATGTTCTTCAACAATTTCTTTTACATCTTCGGGGGTTACACGGCTGTAGAAAGTACCGTCAGGATAAACGATAACAACAGGGCCTAATTCACAAAGACCAAAACAACCGGTTTGAACAAGTTTTACTTCGTTTTCAAGTTCAAAAGTAGCAAGATTTTCTTGGAATGCCTTTTGAATAGAAGCACTACCTGAAGAAGTACAACCTGTACCGCCGCAGATTAACACATGTGCACGAACCATATTTTTACCTCCAATATTTTATTCGCTTATGCTTTAATTGTATATTCAGCAACAACATTGCCGCCTTTTAAATGCTCTTTTGCAATTTTCTTTGCTTTTTCTACGTCCACTTTAACATAAGTTACTTTTTCTTTGCCAGCTTCAAAAACTTCTACAACCGGCTCATATTCACAAATACCAATACAACCGGTTTGTGAAACAGTAACTTTGTCCATAAGACCAAGAGCATTTACTTCTTCTACCAATGCGTTAAGCACAGGACGTGCGCCTGCAGCAATACCGCAAGTTGCCATACCAACAACTACGCGCAAGTCGTTAGTACCTTCACGAAGAATAACCTTATTCTTCATTTTTTCTTTGATTGCTTGTAATTCAGCTAAAGATTTCATTTTAGAATCTTCCTTTCTATGCTTTTTGAATTTCCAAATACTGCTCACGCAAGTATTCTTCAATCCATTTAATTACTTCATAAGTGTTAAGCGGTACATCTTCCAGCGTTTGTCTTAATTCCCTTGTATCAAGCCCTACTTCCCCGTTTTGTGTTTTATGAATAAACAAAAAATCGGTGTCGGGGTGACCTTGAATTAAGGTTTTTACCGTTTCAACCACATCACCTAAAGGTACGCAGTCAATATGGTTTTTATAAAACGTAGCCGAAACTTTGGTACCGTGTTCATTTGGAAACTTTTCATAATGTTTTGAAAATATTTCCAATTTGCCGCCTGTTTGCTCGGCAGCAAGTTTTAAAAGCGGTAATCCCATACCAACTTTTCGTGTGGTTCTTGTGGTATAAAAGGGATTTATTACACCTTTTAAAACTTCTTCAGTCATGCCACTACCATTATCAGTAATGGTGAGAACTAATTTTTCTTCATTCTCTGAAATAAAAATTTCAGTAAGGGTTGCCCCCGCTTTAACCGAATTTTCAGTAATATCAAGAATGTTTAATGACAGTTCTTTCATAACTCTTTCCTCAAAATTTTAAAAAGGTTTTCAACCGCATTTTTATCATCATCGGGTAGTGTGAAATAATTTTCTTTCTCACTTATATCCCACAAATAATGAGCATCGCTGCTTACAATAAACTCGCAACCGGTGTATGAAAAATCGTCAGCCCTTTCTTTATTGTGAAGTTCACAAAATTTAAAAGGATGGTCAGGTGGTAAACCGCCTAACACCGCTGTTACCGAGTTTGAATCACGGTCTATATGAGCAGGATAACATACCCCGCCAAATTTTTTCACAAGTTCGGGTACTTCGTCAAAGGAAACCGCAGTCGCATTTGAAAGCAAATGTTTTTCGGTTGAAATCACATTATCTTCGCTATCGCATACCAACTGGTTACCGAAAATATCGGTTCGGTTTTCAATCAAAATCCGTCGTGTTTCTATTTCACTGTCAAATGCGGCTGCATTTTCCAAAGTTTCGAAAAGACAAATTATGTGAATTTCTTCTGACGTAGTAAGTTCCATTCCTGCTATAGGTATAATTCCGTGATTTAAAGCCGCCTTGAAAAAGTAGGGGCAGTTTTTGGTGGTATTATGGTCTGTAAGAGCCATAATGTGAAGCCCGTTAAGTTCACCCATACCCGCAATGCTGTTTGGTGTAGAATCGTCGTCACCGCAAGGTGACAAACAAGAATGAATATGTAAGTCGTAATAATAATTTTTCATATTATTTTACTAAGCGTTACCGCCGCAGAATAAATGTCCATATCAGTTTTAAGAATATTTATTTCTTTTTCCAAAGCGGTTTCAATAACTTCTTTATCAGGTGTTACACCTTCAGCCAAAATGATACAAGAAGTATCAGCCAAAGAAGCAACCGCCAAAATATTTACATTAGACATTATTGTAATCCAAGCATTATCACTGTTTGCTCTGCCCATAACCCAACTTAAAAGGTCACCAATATAAACACCGTCAATTTCACGGTCTGCTTGGGGCAAAGTTAACGCTTCAAAGCCGTAATTACCTGCTAAGTCTTTTACCTTCATTCTTAAACACCGCCGTCATTGTGCTTTTTTATAAGACATTTGTCAACTGTTGACTGTCCTTTTACAACGTCTTCGGCAAATGCCCTACAATTAGGAGCACCGCAAGAGCCGCAGTCAAGCCCAGGAAGTTCAGATTTAAGCCGTTGTATATCCGCCATCATTCGCATCGACTCCGCCATACTTGACGAAAGACGTGAAATTGGCTGATAGGTTGGTAAATCATCAAACAAGAACTCGCTTGGGAGATATTCATCAGTTTCAACTGAAAAGTTTTCAGATACCGGCATATATCTTCTCAATGACCTTAAACGTGCTTTTGCGATAACGG
>SVOX01000113.1 GCA_015066165.1 Oscillospiraceae bacterium
TTTCTTTCACAAAATCGCCTCCTTTAAAAGTAATTATATCATAAAATTCAGGACATTTCAATGATGCATCGCCAATGGCGACATGATGCATTTGCTACGCAAATATGATATTGCTCCCTTGGGTCGCAATGATGCGATATTTGCCCCAAAATGTGGCGAAGCCACACATCATTAGGCGAAGCTGTCATCATTGGGTGTTGCCCAACATCATTTGCCGAAGGCAAACATCACTCAAAAAGACCTCTTTTGTCCAATAGACAAAAGAGGTCTTTTTGTTGGCTGGGGCACAAGGATTCGAACCTTGAAATGACGGAGTCAGAGTCCGTTGCCTTACCGTTTGGCGATGCCCCAATATTCGATTAACAAGAATATTATACCCCTTTTTTTAGTTATGTCAAGAATATTTTAAAAAAGATATTGAAATTTTAACCCTTTTATGTTAATATACATACATACTTTTGGGGGCGTAGCTCAGCTGGGAGAGCGTTTGACTGGCAGTCAAAAGGTCATGGGTTCGATCCCCACCGTCTCCACCAAGAAAAAAGCATCGACTTTGTCGGTGCTTTTTTCAATGAAATTCGTTCCTACGGAACGAGTGAAGTATTACTTCGTAATATGAAATAGCTTCGCTGTGAAATATTTGCTGCGCAAATGTTATGGGACGAATTTTATTTCACTTTCTGCGATAGCGGAAAATTTCACAATTCACGATAGTGAATTATTTCATATTTGCCGCACGGCAAATATTTCATTTGTTCTGAATTGTTAAAATGTCGCAAACTGTTAGTTTTTAACTTTCAGTTCTTTTATTTATATCTCAGATAGGGGGTCGAACCCGAGAGGGTTTCGGCGCATAAAAAAGTTGCCTGTGGCAAGTTTTTTAGCCGAAAACGGCGCAGTCGGGTACTGTCGCAAAGCGACGGTCGGCAAGCCGAGTAGTACGCAAAGCGGACGGCGATCCCCACCGTCTCCACCAAGAAAAAAGCATCGACTTTGTCGGTGCTTTTTTCAATGAAATTCGTTCCTATGGAACGAGTGAAGTATTACTTCGTAATATGAAATAGCTTCGCTGTGAAATATTTGCTGCGCAAATGTTATGGGACGAATTTTATTTCACTTTCTGCGATAGCAAAAAATTTCACAATTCACGATAGTGAATTATTTCATATTTTCCGCACGGCAAATATTTCATTTGTTCTGAATTGTTAAAATGTCGCAAACTGTTAGTTTTTAACTTTCAATTCTTTTTATTTAATAGATAATAGATAAGAGATAAGAGACAATAAATAACAGACATTACAAATTATAAGGTGTTTAAAGTAAATCGACACAATTTTACTTCTTTATACAATAAAAATTTTTTCTTTACATATTTTATATTATTTGTTATAATTTGTTTATTAAACGAAAGGAAGTTTTTGTTATGGAAAAACTTGAAAAAAAATACGGTTTACCAACCGCTATTTGTATGGTTGTTGGTACTGTTATCGGTTCCGGTGTGTTTTTTAAAGCACAAAACGTTCTTGCCGCAACAGGCGGAAATATGCCGCTTGGTATTTGGGCTTGGGTTATTACCGGTTTTCTTTTAATTGTTTGTTCTTTGCAATTTGCTCTTATGGGCACCAAATACGAAAAAGTAAGCGGTGTTATCGACTATGCTGAAGCCACTTGCGGCAAATCTTATGCTTACTATCTTGGTTGGTTTATGGTAAATGTTTACTATCCGGGTATGACTTCGGTTTTGGCTTGGGTTTCGGCAAGATATTTTGGCGTTTTGTTTGGTTGGAGTATGGTAGGTCCCGAAGTTTTGGCTTTGGCAGGTTTCTTCCTTATTGCCTCCTATTGTATGAACGCACTTTCGCCAAAACTTGCAGGTAAATTTCAAATCAGTGCCACCGTTATAAAACTTATCCCCATTATCCTTATGGCTGTTGTGGGTACTTTAGTGGGAATTTTTAACGGAACACTCTCCACAAACTTTACAACCGTTGTATCCCAAGCAGTTGGCGGTACGAGCGGCGGTCTTTTTGCCGCAATTGTTGCCACTGTTTTTGCTTATGAAGGTTGGATTTGCGCAACCTCTATTAATGCCGAACTCAAAAACGCAAAGAAAACCTTACCTTTAGCGTTGATTATAGGTTCGCTTATAGTTGTTGTGGCTTACGTTTTCTATTATATAGGCGTTGCAGGCGGTGCCACAAACAAAGTTTTAATTGAAGAAGGTGCCACTACTGCATTTTCAAATATTTTTGGCGGTGTTGGCGGAACACTTCTCAATATTTGCATTGTTGTTTCTTGCCTTGGTACACTTAACGGTCTTATGGTAGCGGCAACTCGCGGAATGTACTCACTTGCTTGTCGTGACCAAGGTCCAAAACCTGAACTTTTTAAACAAATTGATAAAAATACAAATATGGTTACCAATTCTTCCATTTGGGGACTTTTGGTTTGTGCCGCTTGGCTTGTTTACTTCTACGGCGCCAACCTTACCGAAAAGGGCTGGTTTGGATATTTCAATTTTGATTCTTCAGAATTGCCGATTATAACCATTTATGCCCTTTATATTCCTATATTTATTGTTTGGATGATACGTGAAAAAGAATTTGGTTTTGTAAAACGGTTTTTGCTACCTTCTGTTGCAATTATTTCTTGTGTATTTATGGTGTTTGCGGCAGTTTACGCTCACGGTATCACCCCTTACCTTACCGCTAAAGCAGAAGACAGATTTTCATTCCCCGTTTTATTCTATTTAATACTTTTTGCTGTAATTATGCTACTTGGTGCATATTTCAAAAATCCAAAAACTAAAAAATAATCTAAAAAACCCAAAGTTTCGGCTTTGGGTTTTGTTTTTCCCGCCTTGCAGCCAAACTGATTATGTGATATAATTTTGCCATAATATTTGAAAGGAGAATTTATATGCACAAAACAAAATCTGCCGTTAAATTTTTTGCTATTTGCATTTTGCTTGGCGTTTCGGGCGGAATAATCGGCGCAGGGTTCTCTTTTCTTATTACTTTTGTAACAAAATTACGCTTATCTCACGGTTGGATTATTTGTTTGCTGCCTGTCGCTTCACTTTCAATCGTTTTTATATATCAAAAACTCGGAATACAGGGCATGGGCACAAACGACGTTTTACAAAGCGCCGACAAAGAAAACTTAATCAGCGCAAAACTTCCGCTTGGAATTTTTGTGACTTCCGCCATATCACACGTTTTGGGCGCTTCGGTAGGACGTGAAGGCGCAGCGCTTCAAATAGGCGGCGGTGCGGCAACCTTTTTTGCACAAAAATTTGGCTTAACCGAACCACAGCGTCAAATTTTAGTACGAGCAGGAATGTCGGCAGTTTTTGCTGCAGTTTTTGGCACTCCGCTTACAGCATTTTTATTTGCTTTAGAAATTGTTTATGTTGGTGTTATTCATTTAAAATCGGTTATTCCTTGCTTTATAACCGCATTTTCAGGATATTTCACCGCCCGTTTACTTGGTGCTCATCCCGAACGCTTTCACTTAAGCGCACTGCCGTCTTTTTCACTTGCTACGGTTTTTGAAATTTTTATTTTAACCGTTTTGGTGGCGGTTTTATGCATTGGCTTTTGCCATTTACTCCACCACGGCGAAAAATTTGCAAAAAAAGTTATTAAAAACAGTTATTTAAGAATAGCCATAGGCGGCGCAATAATTTTAGCGTTTACTGTTTTTATTGGCACACAAGATTATAACGGCGCCGGCATACAGGTTATTGAACGAATTTTTGAAGGCGACAAAGACCCCGCTTCTATTAGTTTTTCGCCCGAAGCGTTTTTGCTAAAACTCATTTTCACCGCTGTTTGTGTTTCGGCCGGTTTTAAAGGCGGCGAAATTGTGCCAACCCTTTTTATAGGTGCCACCTTTGGCGCTCTTGTTGCTTCTTTTGGAAGTTTACCTTGTGAATTTGGCGCCGCACTTGGTATGGTTTTGCTTTTTAGCGGTGTTACCAACTGTCCGTTGGCTTCTATCGCTCTCGGGTTTGAACTGTTTTCGGGTGTGGGTTTTTGGTACTTTGTGCCTTCGGTTTTGCTTTGTTTTGTGCTTTCGGGTAAAAGTTCGCTCTACTCGGCACAAAAGCACAAATATAATTTTTTATAACCACTTACAATGAAATTGTATAAAGGTGATATTATGAAAAAACAACTTTTAACCCTTTTTACAAAAAGCGGTGAAAATTTTGATATTAACGAATGGAACGAATATCCACGTCCGCAAATGAAACGCACTTCTTTTATTTGTCTTAACGGCGAATGGGATTTTACCACAAATAAAACAGGTGAAATTCCAAGTGACTGGGACCAAAAAATCACCGTTCCTTTTTGTCCCC
>SVOX01000114.1 GCA_015066165.1 Oscillospiraceae bacterium
AAAAAGCCAAGGCAAACGGTGATAACGTTTACTATCTTGACGGAACTGAACTTATAGCAGTTGCTAAAAATGACGGAACGGTTGACGGTTGCCATCCAAATGATTTGGGATTTTATTCAATGGCAAAAGCGTTGGGTGACGTGTTGAAAGGAATTTTAAAATGATAAAGGCGTATTTATTTGATTTTGACGGAACACTTGTTGATTCAATGCCCACATACGTTAGTTCTATGCTTCGTATTTTGGATGAAAACGGCATAGAATACGGTGACGATTTGGTGAAGATAATCACACCGTTGGGCCTTTTGGGTACGGCTGAATATTATATTAAAATGGGCGTAAAAAAATCACGTGAAGAAATTATTGCAAAAATGAAGGAATATATGTATGAAGAGTATTTACATAATATTCCCGCCAAAGATAACGTAATTTCTGTCCTTAAAACTCTTAAACAAAAGGGCGCAAAACTAAACGTTTTGACTGCAAGTCCGCACGTAACGCTTGACCCTTGTCTTAAGCGTTTAGGTGTTTTTGATTTGTTTGACAACGTTTGGTCTTGTGACGATTTTGAAACAACTAAAGCCAACCCCCAAATTTATGTGAAATCGGCAGAGAAAATCGGAGAAAGGGTAGAAGACGTACTTTTCCTTGATGATAATTATAATGCCGACCTTACTGCAAAAAAAGCGGGAATGCAGGTTTGTGCTGTGTATGACGAGTCTTCTAAAGATTATATCGAAGAAATGAAGCAAGTAGCCGATTATTATATTTACGATTTTAAAGAACTTTTGGAAATAAAATAGGAGAATTGTTATGAAATTAGCAACGCTTTTACGCTACGCAGAGTTCGATGCCAAAGGACCCGATGCCGTTTGGAATACAAGGTTTTATATAGGTAACGGTTTTGAAAAAATGGCGAGAGAGCATAATATAGGGCTTGTGGCAATTATGACCGAGTACGATATTGAATCGGTTTTAAAAGAATGTGACGGTCTTGTTATTCCGGGTAGCGCTACTAATATTAACCCCGAATATTACGGTGGCGAACCGTGGCAAACACCCGAGCCGGTTGACGAATACGGTTTTGACCGTAAAATCATTGACGAGTTTGTGAAAGCGGGCAAACCAATATTTGGCGTTTGCGGCGGTATGCAAGAACTTAACGTTTATTTTGGCGGAACAATGAAAATGATTGACCAAAAGGGGAGTCACAATAACACCCGCCATCTTATTGATATAACACCTGATTCCTTTGTTTATGACGTGTATCAAAATTTGGAAGCGGAAATTAACTCATATCATAACTGGGAACTCGAAAAAGTGGCTCAAGGTTTTGAGGTTGTGGCTCGCAGTAAAGAGGGGATTATAGAGGCGATTGAATGCAAAGAAAAAAATATTTTTGCGGTTCAGTGGCACCCCGAACTTAACTACAATGCCGAAGACCATATTGAAGATAAGTTTTTTAAAAATTTTATAAAATGTTGCAAAAATAAATAAAAAACAAAGCGGAATGTATCAAATGATGCATTCCGCTTTTTGTTGAGTTATTTGTTACATTTACCGTTGCATTGTTTGGCATAAGGGCAACCAATACATTTTTCACCTTTTCTTTTTGCGTTTATAAGGTACCAAACAATACCTGCAGTAATTGCAACCAATATTAAAATAACAATAATGTTTTCCATAATTATAATCCTAAAAAATGTATTATTTTTTGTTTAAACTGTATTCGGTCTTCATCTTTTTGTTGGTGTTTATAATCAAACCAATTATAAATGCGGTTATTATAATTACAGCAATAAGTCCGCCTATAGCCGCACCAACGTTTAGGGTATCACCAACAATTATACTGCCTATTGTGTAAACTAAATATGATACGGTATAACCGACAGCGAGTTGAAGTCCAATACCGCCCCAAAGCCATTTGGCACTCTTCATTTCAGCATTCATAGCGCCGATTGCCGCAAAGCAAGGCGGTGTGTAAAGGTTGAACATAAGGTAAGCAAGTGCCGCAACTTTAGAAATTGCCATAATACCCGCAACCTCGCTGCCTGCACCTTCCATAAGGGCTAATTCTTCGGTATCGATTAAGTTTTCAAGACCTACAAAACAAACAGCCAAAGTACCAACAACATTTTCTTTTGCAATAAAACCGGTAATAGCAGCCGCTGCCAATTGCCAAGAAAGTACACCAACAATTGGAACTAAAATATATGCAAACGGGGAAGCGATGGAAGCCAAAATAGAAGTATCGGCACTTTGTGCTACAGTAAATTTCCAAGTGAAAGTTTGCATTAATTGTATTGCCATATTGCAAAGAAGAATAATTGTAGCCGCTTTAACAATATATGCCCAACCACGAGAGCACATTGATTTAAACGCACCCCAAAATGAAGGTGCTTTATATTCGGGAAGTTCTATTATAAAGAAAGATTTTCTGGCTTTGTAACCTGTAATTAAATTAATAAGCAATGCGCCAAGGAATATAAGTGCAATACCCGAAAAATACATTAGTGCGCTAACCCACCAAGCATCTTTAAAGAATGCACCTGCGAAAAGGGCAATAACAGGAATTTTTGCACCGCAAGGCATAAAAGGGGCAAGCATAGCGGTTGCTCGGCGTTCACGTTCGTTACGAATAGTGCGACTTGCCATAATGCCCGGAACAGCACAGCCAACAGTAATTACAAACGGAATAACCGATTTGCCAGAAAGACCAACTTTTTTGAAAATTGGGTCGAGAACTACTGCCGCACGTGACATATATCCGCAATCTTCCAAAAGGGCAATGAGGAAGTACATTACCATAACGAGTGGCAAGAAACCAACAACAGCAACCACGCCGCCAATAACACCATCAACAAGTATGGCGGAAATTAAGGGATTTGCATTTTTGAGTAGTTCGCCAACAAAACCTTGAAAAGTTTCAAGCAAAGGAACAAGTCCGGGAATGAAAGTATCGCCTATTTCAACGCCTTCGGCAATCCAGGTACCAAGAGTGGTTTGTGAAATGTAGAACACAAGGAACATAACGGCGGCAAAGATTGGAATACCAAGCCATTTATTTGTAAGAACGTCGTCAATTTTATCGCCAACGTTTTTATTTTTGGTAAGAGTTTTGCGACTTTCAACCTGTTTAACAATGTTATTAACAAATTCAAATCGTTTGCGGTCAGCAGTTTCAACCTGTGATTTGTCGGTTAAGTCGATATTATCTTGTATGTAGGGAGCGGTTTGTTTTTTACCTACTTGTAAAGCGGCGGTTTCAATAAGAACTTTTAAACCTTCCGAAGCGGTTGAAACGGTTTTCACAACAGGACAACCAAGTTTTTGTGAAAGTTTATCAGCATCAATTTTATTGCCTTTTTTCTTACCAATATCACTTTTATTAAGTGCCACAACAACAGGAATACCAAGTTCTAAAAGTTGGGTGGTAAAGAAGAGACTGCGGCTTAAGTTATCAGCATCTACAATGTTTATAATAACATCGGGATTTTCATTTTTAACGTAGGAACTTGTAATGCTTTCTTCACTTGTAAAGGGTGACATTGAGTATGCACCGGGTAGGTCAACTGCAATAATTTGTTCACCGTCAGTGAGTGCTTTTTTGATTTGGTGTTCTTTTTTATCTACAGTAACACCCGCCCAGTTACCAACCTTTTCATTACGGCCGGTAAGGGCATTAAACATTGTGGTTTTACCTGAATTTGGGTTTCCTGTTAAAGCAATTCTCATTTTTTGCCTCCAATTATACTTTATATAAATCCTAACGGATAGAGTTGCAGATGTAATGGTTAGCAATGGCTAACTAAAACTTTAAAAAAATAAGCGCTATGCTTATTTTTAAACAATAATGGCCTCGGCCAATTGATTATCAATATTGTAACGTGCGTCTTTAATAGAAACGGTACAGCCGCCTTTGCGATGTGCAATTACGGTAATGGCTTCACCGCTGTAACAACCAAGAGAGAATAGAAAAGCGTTTAATTCTTCATCATTAGTATTAATTTTTTTTATAATATATTCGGTTCCTTCTTGTGCTTCTCTTAAATTCATAACATACTCCGATTGAAACAATTTAAAATAAGTTAGCATACGCTAACTGTAAATTATTATACAATAATTATTTTGAAAAGTCAATCGCTTTTTGGAAAATTTTGATATTTTGTTGAAAATTACAATGCGGTTAGTATTGGCTAACTGATAGAGGCGACAAGTTGCACAAACTGTAATTCAATTTTGCTTGTAAAAATGGCGGGATTATGTTATAATATCTTCATAGTATATTAAGGTAGGTTTTAGTATGGCACTTAAAGAATCGGGACAAATGTATTTAGAAACGATATATGTGTTGCTACA
>SVOX01000115.1 GCA_015066165.1 Oscillospiraceae bacterium
GGTAGAATTATAGGACGTGAAGGCAGAAACATCCGTGCTCTTGAAACCGCAACAGGTGTTGACCTTATCATTGACGACACACCTGAAGCTATCACCCTTTCAAGTTTTGACCCTGTACGTCGTGAAATTGCACGTGTTTGCCTTGAAAAACTTATTCTTGACGGCCGTATTCACCCCGCAAGAATTGAAGAAAGTGTTGCTAAAGCCACAGCCGAAGTTAACACAACCATTAAGGAAACCGGCGAACGTGCTGTTATTGATGCAGGTGTTCCTAACATCCATCCCGAACTTACAAAACTTCTTGGTAAACTTAAATACCGTACAAGTTACGGTCAAAACGTTCTTAACCACTCACTCGAAGTTTGTTATCTTTCAGGTCTTTTGGCTGCCGAACTTGGCGCCGATGTAACTCTTGCAAAACGTGCCGGCTTGCTTCACGATATTGGTAAAGCGCTTGACCACGAACAAGAAGGTACTCATATTCAATTGGGTGTTGAAGCAGCCAAGAAATACCGCGAAAGCGAAACCGTTATTCACGCTATTCACGCTCACCACGGCGAAGTTGAAGCAAAAACTCTTATTGCTTGTATTGTTCAAGCAGCAGACGCTATTTCTGCCGCACGTCCCGGTGCACGCCGTGAAAACATTGAAAGTTACATTAAACGCCTTGAAAAGTTAGAGGAAATCGCCAATTCCTTTAATGGAGTTGAGGGCTCATTTGCAATTCAAGCAGGTCGTGAAATCCGTATAATCGTTAAACCCGAGGTTGTGTCAGAAGACCAAATGATACTTATGTCACACCAGATTGCCGAAAGAATTGAGAACGAACTCGAATATCCCGGTCAAATCAAGGTTAACGTTATCCGCGAAAGTCGCGCTGTTGACTATGCAAAATAATTAAAAAATACGCCTTGCAGAAATTCTGCAAGGCGATTTTTATTTTTCAAAATATTCTTTATATATTATTTCAATTGTATCATCAAACCCGTGGGGTAATTTGTTAAGTGGAATGCAAATGATCATGCGACATTTCTTTATGATTATGCTCGTGGTTATCACTATCTTCGCCATGAACATGAATATGGGTGTGGGTATGGGCATGCTCATGGGTATGAACAATATCACCATGGCTGTGTTCGTGAGTATGAGTGTGGGTATGCTTATGTGTATGTTGCAATTCAATAGTATCTCTAATCATAAAATAAGTGCTGACAATCATCACAATCAAGGCAATATAAAACTGAATTGCAGGTCTTTCGCCCAAAAACAGCATACCAAATGCAACACCCAAAAACGGAGCAATTGAATAATAAGCGCTTGTTTTGGCGGCTCCCAAATCTTTTTGAGCCATAACATAAAAATAAATGCTTAGTCCATAGGCAACAAAACCCAGCAGCAATACACATATCACCCAAATAACAGCAGGAATACTTTCACCAATAATAAAGCCCACTATCAAACTGCCAAGTCCCGAAAACATACCTTTAATAACAACAATTTCAACCGAACTTTTGTTACTAATCATTCTGGTACAGTTGTTTTCAATACCCCAACACAAACACGCTCCAAAAACGAATAAAGAACCGATATTGAATTCAAATGAACCCGCTCCCTCAAAGGAAAGAATAACGCTTGCAACCGTCACCAAGGTAATAGCAGTCCACAACTTTTTGGAGATAATCTCTTTGAAAACAATCAAGGCAATCAAAGAAGTTGCCACAATTTCAAAATTATTAATTAAAGAAACGTTGGCAGCATTTGAAACCCTGATTCCAAACATAAGTAAAATAGGTGCAATAATATCAAGAACCACCATTGCGATTGTGTAAGGCAATTCCTTTTTAGTCAATGGTTCAGTGGGTGCTGTTTTTCTTGTTGCCTTGGCAACAATACTGCAAACAAACATTCCTAAACCTGCGCCTAAATACAAAAATGCCGCCATCATAGTTGGTTCTACATAACCTAAAAGCATTTTTGAAAATGGCACATTAATTGCATATAATGCCGCCGCAACAATAGCGTATATCGTTGCGAGATTTTTTATCTTCATAGTTGTAACCTCATCAAAACTCTAATTTATCCCTTACACAACAAAACTACTGTTTCCACGTGGCTTGTTCTTGGAAATAAATCACAAGGGGTATATTCTTTGAGTTTATAGCCGTTTTGGCTGAAAATTTTAATATCACGAGCCAAAGTTGCGCTATCGCACGAAACGTAAACCACGCTTTCGGGCTTAAAT
Source organism: Oscillospiraceae bacterium (assembly GCA_015066165.1). Lineage (GTDB taxonomy): Bacteria > Bacillota > Clostridia > Oscillospirales > Acutalibacteraceae > UBA737. Next base: position 2,243 of record SVOX01000115.1, read on the forward strand.
GCATGTGCTATTGTCTCAATAACTTCCTCACTGCAACCCTTTCTCGGCGGGTCAACAATTACCGTATCGGCAGCAATGCCTTCTTTTGCTAATTGTTTGGCGGCGGTTGTTGCATCGGCGCAAATAAATCTTGCGTTTTCTATACCGTTTATTTTGGCGTTATGTTTAGCATCTTCTATGGCTTCGGGTACAATTTCAACCCCAATTATGCTATTGGCTTCTTTTGCCATTGAAAGTCCTATTGTACCCGCACCGCAGTAAAGGTCAATAATATTTTTACCCTGCGGTTTTGCATACTCGGCCGCTTTGCCATAAAGTTTTTCCGCCATAGCATGATTAACCTGATAAAAAGACAAGGGTGACAAACGGATTTTTACACCGCATAAAATATCGGTTATACAGTCACCGCCATAAACGGTTTTGCACTTTTCACCAAGGATAACGTTGGTGTCTTTTTTATTAATATTTATTACAACACTTTTAAGCGAATCACCGCAAACCGATAAAAGCAAATCTACAAGCGCATCACTTTCGGGCAAGATTTCACCGTTTATAACAAGGCAAACCATAATTTCGCCCGTTTTTTCGGCTTTGCGGATATAAACGTGGCGAAGAGAACCTTTATTGGTATTTTCGTCATAAATACTTATGTCAAACTCTTTTGCCCATTTTTCAACACACTTGGTAATGTTTGAAAAAATTTGGGGCTCTAAAAAACAGTCTTCGCAAGGAATAATTCGGTGGGAATGAAACGCATAAAATCCCACTTTACCGTCAAGCGATAAGGGATATTGCGCCTTGTTTCTGTAACGTTCGGGATTACACGTTACAATAGGCATAGGCGGCATATCAACCCCGCCTATACGCTTTATATTTTCGTAAACTTTATTCTCTTTAATTTGGCTTTCTGCGCCGTAACTTATATGGCGGTAAACACAGCCGCCGCATTGGTTAAAGCAGGGGCAGTCATTTTGAATACGGTCTTTAGACGGCTTTACAAGTGACAAAAGTTTGCCGTAAGCAAAAGTTTTTTTAACCTTTAAAATTTTCACTTTTGCTCTGTCACCAATGGCGGTAAGCGGTACAAAAACCGCCATACCGTCAACACGGCCAACACCGCTACCCTCGGCTGTAACACCAACAATATCTAAAATATATTCTTCGTTTTTTTGCATTATTTTACATCCTTTTCACCTTAAGGGCTCCCTCCTTGAGGGAGCTGTCGCCAAATTTTGCTTTGTGACAATAAAAATCCGCAATAAAATTGCCAATCGCCTAAATTTATTTTTAAAAATTATACCACATATCGCAAAAAAATAAAAGCCCTTTTAAAAGGGCTTTTATAGGAAAACAATTTTAACCAATCTGCAAATCACAAGGTTCGGCAATAGTTACACCATTGCCTTTTAAAATTTGGGTTGCTTTGTCTATTTCTGCAACCTGCATAATCATATATGCTTTACCGTTTTGGTGACCGAAAATTGAGTACATATAATGAACGTCAATATTTTCTTTTGCCAAAATTTCCAAAACTTCACTCAAAGCACCTGGTTTATCGTCAATAGCCACAGCCAAAACAGGTTTTTCAGTGAAAATAAGTCCTTCTTGCTTTAGTACCTTTTCTGCTGAAATATTATCCGCAGTAATCATACGAAGAAGACCGTAATCAGCAGTTTCAGCAATGTTAAGAGCACGAAGATCTACCTTGTTTTGTGACAAAATTTTAGTAATGTCCAAAAGCGAACCGGCTTTATTCTCTAAAAATACAGTTATTTGATTTATAGCCATAATACACACTCCTTAAATTTTACGCTTATCAATAACACGAACCGCTTTGCCTTCACTACGGGCAATAGTCTTTGGATCAACAAGGCGAACCTTGGCATAAATACCAAGCATTGCCTTAAGCGCTGCTACAAGTTGCTTTTCTTTTTCGGTAATTTGACCCAGCGAGTCAGAGAAAATTTCAGATGTCATTTCAACTAAAACTTCAATAGTATCGCTGTGGTTCACACGGTCAACAACAATTTGATAGTTGGCAGGAT
>SVOX01000007.1 GCA_015066165.1 Oscillospiraceae bacterium
GGGGTTTGATTACAGCAACAATAAATACAACGTATATTTTGAGGCGGTGGTTGTAAACAACGAAACCACTGACCAAACGCTAAAACTTTTTACAGGTAGCGGTGAGACAATTGAAAAAGCGGTTGATTTAATACAAAAACAATGCGCAAGACCGCTTTTGTTTTCTCATTGCGGGGTGATTGTGGTTGATAAAAAAATGCCTCAAAAAAACTTTTTGGAGGTTTGCGATTTTTGTTATAAAGAGGAAGAAATAACCCTTTCGGCATATTATGTGACAGCCAACAACCCCAAAGAAATTTTATCGGCAAAACCGCTATCTTCGGTGAGTGTGGGTTACGATATTATGGGAATTTTAAAGCAAAACAGCAGTTTTGAAAACAGGTTTTTTGAAATAATTAAATCAAACTATAAAACAAGTTTGCCAATTATTACGAAAGGGAAGGAAGGGCTTTGCTTTGAAGGTTGAAAATAAGTACAACAAACTGCATTTTTTGGCGTTGGCTTCGCTTTTTGTTTTGGGCAATGCTGTTATAACAGCACCGCAAAATATGGCAAACAAGTATAATTTTTTGGGTTATTTACTTTCTTGCGGTTTGGGTTTTGGCGTTTGCTTTGTGGCGTATTTAATACCGTTTAACAAGTTAACAGCTGCGGTTTTCATCACGCTTTCACTTTTTTGCGTGGGAGACAGTTTTGTTACTTTTATTAAGTTTATAAAACAAAGTTTATTGCCTCAAATACCACCGCTTTTTATTGTGTTGCCCTTTCTGGCGCTTGTTTTATTTTTGAGTTTTAAAAGCGAAAACGTGGTTTTTAAATTTTCGCTTTTTTCAATAGTTCCAACGGTTTTTATTATAATTTTATTTTTTGGCTCAACTGCTAAAGATTTTCGTTTTAGTAATATTTTTATTTATTCTTTTCCAAAAATAAGCCAACTTTCAAATCAGTTTATTTTTTATATAAAAAGTTTGGTTTTGCCCTGTTTTGTACTAACGTCTTTTGCTAAACTGCAAAAGTTTAAAAAGGGATTGTTAGCGGCGGGTTTGGGTTCTGGTTTTTTCCTTTTGGCATTAACAATACTAAACTCGGTTTTACTTTTTGGCATAGAGTTTTCGGGCAAATTAAATTATCCGTATTCTTCGGCGGGAAGTACTGTAACTTTTGGAAATTTATTCACACGTTTAGACGGGTTTTTATATTTCATTTTCCTTTGTTCTTGTGTTATTAAATGCGTGGTTGGAATTTACGTAATAAAAAAATCAAGGAGTTTATTCACTCCTTGATTTTTATTTTAATTCAATTATAAGTCCCAAATTTCCACGCTTTCCGTTCGTGGCACGGTGGGAATGAAGTTCTTTAGCATTGCAACAGGTGCAAATATCTGAAAGGTCAATATTGCTTAACTTTAAACCTGCATTTAATAAAATTTGCTTATTGGCTTCTACAAGGTTTAACATATATTTTCCGTTTGGCTTTTTTTGAAAAATTTTGTCAATTTGCAAATAATCAAGTTTTATAAATTCTGAATATACAGGGTCGTCAACTTCGTAACAACACTTTGCTATACAAGGGCCAATACCTGCAATAATATCGCTTGGGTTACAGCCAAATTCCAAACTCATTTTTTCGACAGTTTTTTTGCCAATTTCTTTAACGGTACCACGCCAACCTGCGTGAGAAGTGGCAATAACTTTTTTTTGCGGGTCTAAAAAAATAAGCGGTGTGCAGTCAGCATATTGGGTTACAAGCGCCACGTTTTTTGTGGCGGTGATAAGACCGTCAATATCATTAAAAGATTCTTTGAAAACACCTGTACCGCAGTGTGATTTATCAACCACTTTAACGTTATTGGTATGGGTTTGACGGCTTAAAACTAAGTTGTTTATATCAACGTCTATACAATTACATAAGCGTTTGTAATTTTCTAAAACGTTTTCCCTTTGGTCGCCACCTGTAAAACTTACGTTCATACTTGAATATATACCGGTGCTTACTCCACCTAAACGTGTGGAAAAAAGGTGATTTACAAGTCCCGTTTTTTCAAGTTTTGGAAAAGTTATATAGGTCACCGCATTGGCGGTATTTATTTTTAAATTGTTTGAAAACATAAATCAGTTTCCTTTTTGTGTGATTTTTTGTAAAAATTCATTTGAGTTGCAAATTAGTTTTTCTTTATACTCGGCACCAAACCTTTTTTCAATTATTTGAAGTGCTTCGCTTAATTGTGGCGGGCGGTGTTCTATGGAATGAGTATCGGTTCCAATAAACGTAATAATATTCATCTTAACAAGTTTTTTGATTGCAAAATAGTGGCGAAAACTTAAAAAAGATGAAGCATTTACCTGAACTAAAATATTATTTTGCTTTATAAATTTTAGCAAATTTTTGTACCCTTTTACTTTGCGGTAACGTTCAAGATGGGCTATGATGGGGGTGATTTTAAGTGTATCTCTAAAATATAAAAGTTCTTTTTGAAAGCCAACGCCCAATTTGTTGAAGTTTGGTTCTATCAATATATAATCGCTGCCGCCAAGCGTTAGTTTTTCAAGACCGGACGCTTTACTTATTCCGCTATAATAGAATACTTCACTGCCTTTGTAAATATTCGGGACTTTTTGCGTTTGACATTCTTTTTGAAGTTCTTGAAAGTTTTTGCCTACTTTTTCTAAAAAGCCGTCAAGTGTATCAATTTGGGGATAAAAATGCGGTGTGGCTAAAACGTGAGTAATCCCTTGGGAGTACATCATTTTAAGCAAATTTATAGATTCCTTTAAATTTTTAGCGCCGTCATCCACCTTGTGTAATACGTGCGAATGAATATCAAAAAACAAAAAATCACCTCTTTTAATTGTGGTTTATTATTGCAAAAAACGGGAGAAAAGTTCTCCCGTTTTAATTACTTATTTTCGTAAGAGTTGTTGTAACGATAAGAGTTATAGCGGTTTTTTGAATAATATCCGCCGCCTTTACCGCCTGAACCGTTAACAATGACACCGTCAAGTTCAATATCAAGAACTTTTAAACTGTCGTAAGCGTATTCAAATGCTTCGTACTTGGTAACGCCTGCACGGATAACCATAACGAGCGCTGAAGACTTTTGAGCAATAATCAAAGTATCTGAAACAACGTTAATAGGCGGTGTATCAAGAATAACGTAATCATATTGTTCTTCAAGTTGGCTTAAAAGATTATCAAAAGTTTCGGTACTGAAAAGTTCAGAAGGGTTTTTAACCTTTGATCCCGAAGTGATAACATCGAGATAGTTGTTGTAATGAATAACTACGTCGCTAATTGTGTTTTGACCTAAAAGTATATCCATACAACCCTTTTCGTTATTAAGTTTGGCTTTTTTGTGGATTGATGGCTTACGAGAGTCAGTATCAAGGATAACAACCTTTTTGTTTAATTGCGAAAGGGTAATAGCAATGTTAAGTGCGGTTGTAGATTTACCCTCGGCAGCGTTAGGGCTTGATATAGCCAAAATTTTACCGTTTGCCTTAGAAATAATTGAAATAAGGTTTGTTCTTAAGTTTTTGTAAGATTCAACAATAGCAAAAGGGGTTTTGTTAAGTTCGGTGTTTATGACCTTTTCACCAGATGTCTGTTTTGAAGATTTAATTGCCATAGTAACTACCTCCCTTGTAATATGATTTTGCGTATTTGCCAGATTTGGCGGTTGCAAAATCTGGAATATCACCTAAAACAGGAATGTTGTATCTTTCTTTAAATTCTTCTTCAGATTCGATAGTTGTATTGAAGAGAGAAATTATATAAACCACAACAAATGCAAGTAAAGCGCCAACAAACATTGAAAGGGCAGTAGTTGACATTGTGCGTGGATAGGTTTTTGGAGCAGAACCGTCGCTTTCGGTTACACGGGTTTTGGCACCTGGTATGTAATCGCTTATATGGTCGGGTGTGAGTTCCAAATATTTATTGGTAATTTCAACAACCTCTTTAGGATCGTTCATTTCAAATCTTACGTCAATAAACAAAGAGTAATTATCACGTTTGCTGATTGAAGCAAAACTTCTTAATTGGCCGGGTGAATATTTGCCGTTTAAGTTTTCTGAAAGTTCTTCGTAAATATCTTTAGTGGCAAGAGCATCAATAATTGTGTCTATAAGGTTGATTGATGCAGTAATATCAGAGTTGTTTACCTTGCTGTCTTCGGGGTATTGGCTGTTTGGTTTGTTATTATCAAAATTTCCTTCCAAAATACCGCCGTTGGTAACAACAACCGAGCCGTTAGCGGCATAGCGTTCTTCCAAATGGAATTCGCAATAGCAAAATGCGCCAACGCCAAATAAAATTGCGCAAAGTAGAATAATTAAAAAGTTTTTGACTATCAAGCGAAAGATATGGTAAATAGAAAACTCGTTCACAATAATCCTCATTTCTAAAAATAATTGGGTTTCATAACAACCCATCAAATATTATAACTTATATTTTAATATAAAGCAACAACTTTTTACAATAATTTTTCAAGTTTATTTAAGGAATCGAATATTTCACTTTTTTCTTTATAAGCGTTTTTATAAACTTCAATCATACAAGCGCCGTTGTAACGTCTGTCTTTAAGTGTTTTAACAAATTTTGAAAAGTCAAATTTTCCATTAAACGGCAATAAACAGTCCCCTGCAAGAGAGTGGTCGCTTATGTGAAAATGACGTATATTATCCCAAAATTCGTCTATCAAACTAAATGGTTCATATCCCGAGCGGATAGATTGCTTTATATCAAGGCAAAATAACGCATCTTGACCTAAAATTTCACGCATAGAACGTAAAAATTCTATATCACCCGAGCGGTAATTAACAACGTTTTCTTGTAGCACTGTAACGCCGTTTTTACGGGTTTGTTGGTTTAGCATCATATATTTTTCGCAATATTCATGGTCGGTTGTGAGCCCGTTGGGTTTTCCGCCGTGCAAGATTATATATTTTGCGCCAAGCGCTGCCGCTACTTCTGAATAACGGGCAAATTTTTGCAAAGATTCACGAAATCTGCGTTCGTATTCTGAAAAAATCATAAAAGATTCAGCCAAAGACATTGTTGGGTGAATAGCGGTTATATTAAGCCCGTATTCGTGCTTGATATCTAACAGTAAATCTAAAAATGACGGTTTTAATTCACTTTCGGCATTGAAGAAAATTTCAGTATTTTTTACACCTGATTTTCCAATTTCTTCAAGGGCAACTTCGGTTTCGAGGGGGTATAGAGAAGCGGTTGATACGCCGATAATCATAGGTTTTCTCCCTTCGGTGTGACGTAAATTGTTTTGTTGGTGGTGTAAATAACCATACCTGCTTTTGCACCGTGCGGTTTTTTAACGTACTTTATTGGTGTGTAGTCAACAGCCACGTTTGAAGAATTACGGGCTTTTGAATTTTCGGCAGCCAAGGTTGCGGCTTTTAGTATGGTTTCTTGCGATACTTCATTGCCGCCGCAAAACACCACTACGTGACTTCCGGCAATGTTTTTAACATGGAACCATAAATCTTGTTTAGAAGCAAGAGAAGTGGTTAAAATGTCGTTTTGTTTATTATTTTTACCAACAAGAATTTTGTAACCTTCCTGTGATTCGTATTCTTTAAATTGGTTTTGGGTGTGCTTTTGCTTTTTTGCGGTATTTTGAGTTTTAATATATCCGCCTTCGGATAATTCTTCACGAATTTGTGCAATGTCGGCAAGTTCGGTTGCACGTTCAATACTGTCGAGCACCGTATCAAAATATGCTAATTCTTCACGGTCTTTTTGGGTTAACTCTTTTAGTGTTTGCTCGGCAGTATAGGTTTTTTTATATTCTTTAAAATACTTATTTGCGTTACTTTGCGGGGAAAGTGAAATATCAAGCGGAATACGAATGGTTTCCAGATTTTCGCTGTAGTAGTTTGGAACTTCGGCAAAAGATGCACCCTTTTGAATGGAAAATAAATTCGCCTTAATAAGTTCACCGTAAATTCGCAAAGTTTCACGGTTTTTACATTTTTCAAGGTCGTAAAGACGTATTGACAACTTTTTTTGCGTTCGGTTTTTAAGATTATTTATAAGACGTAAAATATCACGTGCATTTGAATTTATGCGTAAACAGTTCTCTTTTTCGGTATAAAATTTATCAAGCAAAAGCGAGAAACTGTCAATTCTTTGGTTTTTAAATGCAGGACCGTATTGCAAAATCGGGGTGAACGTAAAATCAAACGCAGTACCGTTTTGGTCCAAAATTAAAGTGGGGTTATATCCGCTTTTAAGGTCTTGTGTAATTTTTTCAAGTGTTGTAAAACCGCCTTCGATTTCACGGCATATAAGTGGTGAAAAACCGTCAACCGTTTTTAAAAGCGAACTGTTTTGTGCAACTTTTAAAATTTCATTAGCCGATACTTTTAAGGGGTTTAGTTTTTCTTGCTTTTCAGGAAGTTGGTATTTAGCACCCGGAAGAATAAGACGGGTTGCAGATTCTACGTCGCTTCGCTTTAAAGCGTCGATAATTTTACCTTCGTTCCCAACCAAAATTATATTTGCTTTACCGCCAATCAGTTCGCAAACAAGGCGTATTTCCACAATATCGCCCATTTCACTTGTGGCTGAAAATACAAAAATCACTACTCTTTCAAGCGGGGGTTGAATTATATCAACCAAACGTGCATTTAAAAGATATTTTCGCATCAGCATACAAAACATTGGGGGAGTGGCAGGGTTTTCGTATTTGTTTTGGGTGAAATGCACTCTTTGAGAGCCCGATTTTGTAGAGATGAAAAGTTTTTCTTGAAAACCTTTTTTGCGCAACAAAAAGACCATCTCGTCACGTGACGGTTGGTAGATTTTATCAATATGGCTGTCGATAGCGGTTTTAAGTTCTTCGACAATTTTTAAGGTGAAAGCGCCGTCAAATGCCATTTTAATTCTCCAATAAAATACTTACAAGTTGGTCGTTTATTGTTTTGTAAAACTTATATTCTTGCTGTTTTTGCTCAATTTTTTCAAGAGCAGTCATACACTCATAAACTCTTTTTTGCTGTTTTTTTATGTATAAAATGCCTTCGTCTTTTGGTGTGATTTTGCCTATAAAATAAAACCACGGCGGTAAAGTTACCGCTTTGTTTACAAACTGCACCAGCATAATTGAATAAAGTTTTTTATTTTCGCTTACGGGGGTTTCGCTTTTTATTTCAAAACCGTTTGTTACCAAATATTCTCTTAAAACTTCGGCAGAGGTGGTGGGCTGCAAAATAAGGGTTAGGTTTTTGTCTTTTACCCAATTGCATTTCGAAATTATACCGGTTATTACTTCGCCGCCCATACCGGCAATAATAACGGTGTCAACTTCGGCTCTTTCCACCGCCGAAAGCCCGTCGCCAAGGCGAAGGGAGATATCTTTTATACCGCTTTGTTCAACGTTCTTTTTAGCGTTTTCAAGCGGTTTTTTATTGAGGTCGGTAGCAATTACCGATTTAGCAATATTATTACTTTTAAGAAAAATAGGAAGACGTGCGTGGTCTGTTCCAACATCACAAACCCTTGTACCTGACGGTACAAGGGAAGCAATTGTTTTAAGCCGTAAACTTAAATTAGTCATTATTTGTTTTCAAAATATGCATTAAGTTTTTCAATTAATGCGTCACAGTCGGTTCCGTGAACCTGACATGCCTGTTCAATTGTTTCGCCACGTGAAGCGGGGCAACCAAGGCAGTGCATACCAATTTCAAAAAAGTATTGCGCACAGCCGGTATCAATGTCTAAAACGTCGCCAATCAACATATCTTTTGTGATTTTCATAATTTTTTTCTCCTTGAAGTTTTAAAATAATTTTGTTTTTTCGTCTAAATCAGTGCGGTTGTGATTATAAAGTTTACGATTATCCATAGCCCAAAGTTTGCCTGAAAATGCTTCGGCTTCGGTGTTGGCAACCGCTTCACGCATTTCATAAACACGTGAATCCATAAGGTCAAGTTCTGACAAAAGTTCGGCCTCGATAAAGGAAGGTCTTACTGCGGCACCAAATTCGGGTTCGCCGTGGTGGGAGAGTACCATATGTTCCAAAAGCATTGCGGTTTTCTTTGAAACACCCAATTTTTCGGCATATTTGTCAATAATCATAGCGCCTATTGTTAAATGACCCAAAAGATTGCCTTCGGTAGAGTAACCTTGCGCTACGCCGGTTTCTGCAACTTCAAATTCGCAAAGTTTGGCAATATCGTGCAAAATTGCACCCGATATTAAAAGTTCACTGTCAACAAAGGGGTAAATATTGCAAACCGCTTGGGCTAAACGAACTATCGAAAGTGTGTGTAAAAGCAAACCGCCACGTATTGCGTGGTGAAGTTTGAAAGCCGCCGGCCAATAAAGAAGTTTTAAGCGGTTATCTTTTAATATTTCACAAACCAACAGTTTTAATTCATTATCGGCAAAATTTTGGGCAATATTGAAAAGTTCGTTGTACATTTCTTCGCCCGAAAAATCGGCACTTTTTACAAAATCTTGCGGGTCGATATTATCTTCCGGTAAAGCGGGGCGAATACGCTCAACACGGAGTTGGTCGTTGCCGTTGTATTGTGAAATTGTGCCACGCACTTTCACAATTTGGTTTGATTCATATTCACCGTGAACTTCGGGTGAATAACGCCAAAGTTTTGCGTTGATTTCACCGTCACAGTCACCTAAAGTCATATCAAGATAACTGTCGCCTTTTGAGGAAGTTTTTTTGTCAATGCTTTTTATAAGACAAAAGCCCTCGACAAGTGAGTTGTTGTCAATAGGTGTAAAATTCATAAAAAACTCTTTTCTACATTTTTATTTAATTATACAGTATATTTTTATTCAATTCAAGTGGTTATTGTATCGATTTAAAATATTGCACAATACCTTTTGTTAAAGCAACGGCTTTCTTTTGGGTGATTTTACTGTTTTTAATTTTTTTATAGTCGTAACTGTTTGACATATAGCCGTTTTCGGTCAACACCACAGGACAAACCGAAGACCTTCCCATAAAGTAATAATGCCATTTGAAAGATTTCTTTTTGTAAATTTTTGTTTTAGCGGTTTGTTTTGAAACATAACTCGCCGCCGTTTTGGAGAATGGATAATAGTAATATGAACCCATTCCGTTAAGCGAAGAACGAAGGTTATGGTCGTGGTGTATGGCAATGCAATAATTTGGCTTTAATTGTTTTAATATTTTCATTTTTTCATCAGTTGAAGAGGTTTTATCGGTTGTGCGGGTCATATAAACTGTGGCGCCTGTTGATAATAGTTCACTTGCCAACTTTTTAGCCAAACGCAAGTTGTAGTACGCTTCGTCTTTTTTGGAATTCTTTGAGGCGACAGCACCGCCGTCAATACCGCCGTGACCTACGTCTATTAAAATTTTAACACCCGTAAGGTCGGCACCGTATTTGTTGTTGGCTTTTGTTATTTTAGCAGGATTTAAAAAGGCAAAACAAAGGCGACCGTAAGAATCGTAATAGGCGTCCCAACCGTAAAACGCACCCTTTTCTTTCAAGTAAAGGCGCAGGGTGTAATCATATTTGTTTTTAATTAATTTGGCTTTTGAAAAAAGCGGATTATTTTCAGGTATTTGTAGTTCGCCGTCAAACACTGTGGCATAGCAAAAAGTAATATCAATATATTTGTACGTCACCTTATCCACCGAAAAGCCGCTATTGTATTTTTGATTTTTAAGTTTGAAATCAAACGGCGCTTTCCACAATGTGTTAAGAGATAAAATTGTGTGGCTTGAATTTTCGTAAAAATCATCTACCGAAATTTCATTATGGTCGGGCAAATAACCCTTAAACTGTCTTGCAACAGTAACCTTTTTGTTTGTTGGCTTATCGTAGCGGTATTTATATACTTTCTTACCGCATCTAAGGGTTAAAATTTTAAGTTTTTTACCGTCACGCTCAAGGGTTTCGTATTTTGTAGTGCCGTAGTCTAAAGTGCCTTGGGGAAGATAGTTGTTATAGGGTTTTGAGGTGTCGTTTTTCTTGCCTGTAAAAGTTTCGGCTTGGTAGGATACGATTTGGGTTATAACACCTTTTTTAACCTTCACGTAATTTACGTCAGATAAAGAGACGTTTTTATCTTTTTTGCAAGTAATATGTTTTGAGTAAAACGTTTTGGATTTTCCTTTGTATTTAACCCTGAATTTGATTTTTCCTAAATTTTTGGCTTTGGTATTACCGGAAGGTAAAGTGAAACTTCCGGTAAATTTTGAATAACCGTTAGATGTTTGGTTTTTTATTTCAAGTTTAATTTTTTTGCCGTTAAAAGTGGCATAAACTTTTGAAGCGGTTTTAGTGGTAACTGAAACTGAAAATTTTGAACCCGCAGAGTAAGATTTTTTGGCTTTAGGGGAATAAGATTTTATAACAATTTGATTTTTTGATGAAGTGTTTTTTGTTGCGGCGTTTGTAGTGTATTGTAAAGGGCTTGAAGTAACAGATAAAGCCACCGTTAAAATCAGGCAAATTATAAATTTTATGATACAAATGGGTTTGCGCATACATTTCACCTTAAATCATCAGTTATCAATGTTAAATTATACACGGTTTTTGGTAATATTGCAATAAAAAAGAGATAAAATTTTTCCTTGACAATATAAAAATAATGGGGTATTATATTTAATGTATTGGATGAAAATTACGATTTTGGAGTATTAATGGGAATAAGTTTTGTCGAAAATAACAAAAATTTAACCGATAATGAAATAATTTCGCTAATAAATAATGGCGAGTATGAGAATTTGCAAATAATAATAGACCGATATTTACCGTTGATTATTAAAATGGCTAAAAAATACTGCCCTAAAACCGAGGTTGAAGATGCCGTCCAAGAAGCAACTATTGCCCTTTACGGTGCGGTTAAGGGTTACGACAGTGAAAAATCAAGTTTTTCTACTTTGGCAAGTGTTTGTATAAAGCGTTCAATGATTTCTCACCTTCGTAAAAACAATGCCGAAAAAGCAGTTCCCGAAGAATTAATTATTCCTATTGAAGAAGCAAACCTCTTATCGTTTGACAACCCCGAAAGTATTTTGATTGAAAAAGAAGATTTTGATAATTTAAAACAAAATATAAAACTTGAACTTTCAAGTATGGAATACACAGTGTTACAGTTGTTTTTAGAGGGTAAAAGTTATTTGGAAATTTCAAAACAAATGAACACAACAGAAAAATCTGTTGACAATGCACTTTCACGCATTCGCAAAAAAATTCAAAAATAACGGCTATTGCCGTGTATAAGCCCACGTAGTTTAAAAGCAAAACATTGTATTCAAAGAAGGCGGTGCGATACCGTCCGGGGCAACAATAAAAAACCTAAGAGAGGTAAAAGGAAATGTTTGAAGACAAGACACTAGTTTGCAAAGACTGTGGAGAGGAGTTTGTTTTCACTGCAAGAGAGCAGGAATTTTATGAATCCAAGGGCTTTGTAAATGAACCGCAACGCTGTAAACCTTGCCGTGATAAGCGCAAGAATGCAGGTAGAGCGCCAAGAGAATTGCATGAAGCTGTATGCGCTGCTTGCGGTGGTGTAGCAAAGGTTCCGTTTATTCCCCGTGATGACCGTCCGGTTTATTGCAGTGAATGCTTCGCAAAGATGAAGGAAGAAGAATCAGCTGAAGAATAATGTTCGATCTGATGCGCTGTCTCCTCGGAGGCAGCCTTTTTCTTTGCAATTTGTAAATATTCATACTTTTTTAATAAAATTTGCAAAAAAATGTGGTAATATATCATTTGAAAGAGGGTGCCGAAGTGAAATATAAAATTTTAATTGTAGATGATGATGAAAACATTTGCGAACTGTTGCGTTTGTATTTAGAAAAAGAAGGTTATGAAACTGTTGTTGCCAACGACGGCAGAGAAGCAGTTGAAAAAGCCAATAAAACCCTGCCTGACCTTATTTTGCTTGATATAATGTTACCTAAACTTGACGGTTGGCAGGTTTGCCGTGAAATTCGCAAGACACAAGAAACACCTATAATAATGATAACTGCGAAAGGTGAAGTTTTTGATAAAATATTAGGGTTGGAACTTGGCGCAGACGATTATGTTACAAAACCGTTTGATACAAAAGAAGTAGTGGCTCGTGTGAAAGCGGTTTTACGCCGTAGTAACGACAAAAACAAAAAGCAAGTAGATGAAGTGAAATATAGTAAACTTCGTATCAATATTACAAATTACGAACTCGAAATTGATGGAAAATTAATTGATACACCACCAAAAGAACTTGAACTTATATACCATTTGGCAAATAATCCAAACAGGGTTTATACACGTGACCAGTTGTTAGACGAAGTTTGGGGATTTGATTATTATGGAGATTCAAGAACAGTAGATGTTCACGTTAAGCGTCTTCGTGAAAAACTTGAAAACATATCTAGCGAATGGTCGCTTAAAACTGTTTGGGGCGTTGGTTATAAATTTGAGGTTAAGTAAATGAAACTTAAACTTTTTAAAAAGTATTTTCTTATAACAGTCAGTATTGTGGCGGTGAGTTTAATAGTACTTATGATGATTTTGTCTATGGTACTTAATAACAACTTCACCGAATCTTCTTATAAAACGCTTAAACAGTGCTGTGTTCAAATAAGTGACAGTTTTGAAGATTTGTCAAACGGGGAAAGCGACAGCGAGTTTTCTAATATAATGGTTTCCTTGTCGCAAGTTGCAGATAGTGACATTTTTATAACTGATTCTTACGGTGCGGTTGTAATGTGCGCTTGTGAAGAATGGCAGCAAAATAAAAAATGCACACATTCTTCATACATTGTGTCGAAAAAAACTATAGAACGCTGTGTTTCGCACAACAAGGTCGTAATTAGCACACTTGGAATATATAAATACCCTCATTATATTGCGGCAAATGTTTTGGGTAGCGATAACAGTTTTTTCGTTTTTGCGGCTAAACCTTTGTCAGAAGGTAAAGTTTTGCTTTCCAAAATCTCAAAAATATATTATTTATGGGCACTAATTCCTTTAGTAATTATGATAATAGCCATTTATTTTATGACGTATCGGCTTACTAAACCGCTGAAAAGTATGTCCGAAGCGGCAAAAGCAATGACTAAGGGTGATTTTTCAAAGCGAATTCCCGTTACAAGTGATGATGAAATCGGCGAACTTGCGGTGTCTTTTAATATGATGACAAATTCGCTGTCTCGACTTGAAAGTATGCGCCGAAGTTTTGTGGGAGACGTGTCGCACGAACTTAAAACACCAATGACTACCATAGGCGGTTTTATTGACGGAATCTTGGACGGAACAATAAATGAAAGTGAACATAAATATTACCTTAATATTGTTTCGCAAGAGATAAAACGGTTATCCCGTTTGGTTAACGGTATGTTGAGTATGGCACGGCTTGAGTCGGGCGAATTTTCGCTGAAGCCACAAAAATTTGACTTTTATGAACTTTTGTGTACAATAATGATTAGCCAAGAAAGGCGAATTGAAGAATCTAAACTTGAAATTTCAGGTCTTGATAATTTGAAAACCGTTCAAATTACGGCAGATAAAGACCTTATTCACCAAGTTGTTTATAATCTTGTAGATAATGCAATAAAGTTTTCGAATCAAAGTGGAAGTATTTCTTTTACTTTGGAAGAAACTAATTTGGATTTGATATTTACTATTACCAATACCGGTATGGGTATTCCCGAGAATGAATTGCCCTATGTATTTGAAAGATTTTACAAGGGCGATAAGTCACGCTCGGCAGTGAAGAACAGCACCGGTTTGGGACTTTATATTGTAAAGACTATAATTTCGGCACATAAGGGAAAAATTTCGGTTAAAAGCAAACAAAACGAATTTACTTCCTTTAAAGTCGTATTACCAAAGGAGATAAAATAATGCAAGAATTTAACGGTTTTGATTATAACCAAAACCCAACTGATGAAACTGATATTTTGCAAGAGCAAGAGCCGTTGCAAGAAGCACAAACCGAAATATTAGAGCAAAAAGAAGATGAACCGGTTTTAGAAACGGCACAAGAACCTCAAGCAGAGCAACCAACTGATTTTGCACAAGAAACCGAAAAACCTCAAACATTTATTCCGCCTTATAATCCGATAAATTACACAAAAATAGTACCAACTGAAGATTATAAACCAATGAGCCGTGGACTAAAATTCTTTGTGCTTGTTTTGGTGGCTGTAATAGCGCTTACTTCGGCGTGTACTGCGGGATATTTTATTGGAAAGGGTTCAAGCGTCAACAAGAGCGTTTCGGTAGGACTTGAAGCAAAACCAAAGAAAAGCGACGAAATGACCGCCGCTCAGGTTTATGAAAAGGTAAATCCAAGCGTAGTTGGAATTGCGGTTTACAACTCAAAAGGTATTGGTGCAAACGCAAGCGGTGTTATTTATTCTAAAGATGGATATATAGTTACCAATGACCATATCTACGCCGAAATAGGCGCCCCTAAATTTAAGGTTTATACCCATGACGGCAAGGAATATGATGCGAAATTTGTTTCGGGCGATAAGGTTTCAGACCTTGCAGTTTTAAAAATTGAAGGCGCAAAATTTGAAACCGCCGTTTTGGGCGATTCCGAACAAGTTATATACGGCGAAAATGTAGTAGCGGTTGGCCGCCCCGGCGGTGCTTCGGATTTTTCAAGCATTACAAAAGGTATTATTTCGGCAACTTCAAGACGTGTTCAAACAACTTCAAGTTATTCTTCACGCCTTATTGAAACCGATTGCCCAATTAATCCCGGTTCTTCGGGCGGTGCACTTGTTAATATGTACGGTCAGGTAATAGGCATTACTTCTTCAAAACTTGCAAGCAGTGACGTTGATGCGGTGGGTTATGCAATTCCTACAACCACAGTAAAACGCATTGTTGAAGAACTTATTAAAAGCGGTTCTGTTGTAACACGTGCAAAACTTGGTATCACTTATCAAGCAATAGATTCAGTAACAGCCAGTGTTGGAAAGTATAAGTATAAAGGGCTTTACGTTGAATCGGTTTCGGCTGACAGCGACCTTTATCAAAAAGTTGAAAAAGGTGATATTATCACTCATATTAACGGAATTGAAGTTACAACCGATGTTATTGTGCTTGATATTATTGAAAAATCAAGAGCAGGAGATACAATTAAGGTTACTTTTGTGAACGAAAAGGGTAAAAGTCAAACTTTAAATGCTGTTTTGAAGGCAAATATAAGCGAATCGAGTTATATGGCTAACGAAAAAATTGAAAGTGATAAACTTCCCGAATTTTCAGAAGAACCTGAAGAATCTTTGCCTGATGGCGGAGTATTTGATTTTCCGTTTGGCGAATAAATAAAAGCACCACTCGTTTGAGTGGTGTTTTTTACATTTTTTCGAGATATGATTTTGGGGAACAGTCAAATTCGTTTTGGAATGAGCGGTAGAAAGTTCGCATTGAAGTAAAACCGCTTTCAAAAGCGCAAAAAGTTATGCTGTTTTCTTTATTTCTCATAAGCGAAAGCGCATTTTTTAGCCGTAAAATTGTTATGTATCTTTTCAATGTTGTACCGCAACTGGTTTTAAAAAGATGTGATACGTATGCAAGCGAGTAACCAAAATGTTCTGAAATAGAAGTTGGCGAGATATTTGTTTTGAAATTATCGTTAATATACAGCAAAATATTACTAATAAGTTCTGTATTTATTTCTTGATTATTTTCAACAAATTCACCGTTTTCTAAAATATAACCTAAAATAAGGTTTACAATGCCAAATTTTCTAAGTTCACTTGCGTTTTCTTGGTTCATCAAATCAAATAAATATTTTATATCTTTAAAAAGTTTAGGGTTACTAAAAAATGGTGATTTAAGTTTTTTTTCTTTGGTTTGCTCTAAAAATTCTTTGCATAGAAAAGTGGGTATTATTATACAAAACGTTTCTGATGAATTGGGTGTTTTATATTCATGTGCAACATAGGGCATTACTACCGAAAACTCACCCTTTTTTAAGGTTTTACGTTTTCCGTCAATCAGCATTTCCATTTCGCCTTCGGTTACGGCGAATATTTCAATTTGTGAATGAAACTGCATAAGACAAAAGGCATTAGGATATTTTCTCAATTCAAGTTTATTAGTCTTTTCACGGTTGACTTTTAAATTTGCTTGCATGATACCACCAATTATTTATATTGATTCATTTACAAGTTCATAATACCTTTAATTTGTTTAAAAGTCAACGGAAAAAGCCATTTTTTGTGCTTTGTGCAAAAAAGTGACATAAAATTTCAAAGTTTTGGCAAGATTTTTACCACGATATCTTGTAAAATATACTTGGAAGATAAGTTTTTTAAAAAGGAGAAGTTTTGAAATGAAAAAAACCTTTAAGAGCGGTATAGCAATTTTGCTTACTCTTGCGGTTTTGCTATCTACTTTTATATTTGGTGGAACAGTGGTGACGAATGCACTTGCATTAGACGTTACACTTGGCTATTATGACTCTACGAAAGGTTCGGATAAGCTTTCTGCGACCAAAAATATCGCAACGCAAATTTTTACAAGAGAAGATTTGCCAAACGGTACTGAGATTAGAATTGCTCAGGGCTTTAGATACCGTCCTGAAGGATGGATTTCGCTTGACCAAACTAATGAAAGCCGTCCTTCACAAGTTTACGGTGAATCAACCGTTATTGTTGATGACGAATGGTGGGGCGACTATAACTACCGTGCTTTTAATATATCAGAGAAAAATGAATCTCTTGCTATGAGTAGTTATGTTAGCAATATTTCTTCTATATTTACTATAACGTTACCCGAAGAAATAAAAGAAAAGACAATCAGAATACTCGCTATTGGTAACAGTTTTTCAAATGATGCTTTTCATTATGCCGAAGAAATAGCCGCCAAATTTGGTTACAAGACCGAGTTTTTGAGTTTATATCAATCAGGTTGTTATATTTCAAAACACCTTGATAACTTTAATAACAAAACTGCGGCTTATACTATTTACAGAAACGGTGTTCAAGTGCGTGGTAGTGTGACTATGAATCAAATTCTTAAAGAATGTCATTATGATTATATTACCTTACAGCAGGGTTCTGCCCGTTCGGATAAGTGGAGTTACTATTATACTGAGGAAAACCCTTATATTCTTGACCTTTATAACGCCATAAAAGCCGAACAGCCAAATGCACAGTTTTTAATTCATCAAACTTGGGGTTATTCTCCTGCAGAAGCCATTGCTAACGGACATGCAAGTTCTTTAGATCATTTTACCGCTATTGAAAGTTGTTATAAAAAAGCGGCGGAACTTTTATTACTACCTATTGCCAAAAGCGGTAAAGCGGTACAAATTGCTAAAGAGCAAAATTATTTAACTGACGACCGTGACGGAGAAAATTCGATTTATGCCGATGAATATTGCCACCTTACAGACAGGGGTGACTTTATTGCGGGTTGTGTTTTGGTTGAAACCATTTTTGGTGTAGATACCACTACGAAAGATTTCACTTCACTTTTTGCCGATTCTAAAAACCTTACTAAAGCCGCTCATTCGGCAGTAACGGGTGAAGCAATTGGAGAAGAGGAAGAACCTTTTTATTACGCTCCGAAGCGTACAATGTTTAGATACAAAAAGAGTGACGGTTGGAGTAAGTGTCTTTACAAATTACCAAATATGCTTGAGGCAAACACTGAATATACAATCACAATTGCTACAAAGTTTGTAACAGGTACTCTTAATTCAAGCAACTTGATTTTTGCGCTATATGGTATAGATGATAGACTGTATGAAGGAAATGAAACTAATAATGCAATGCAAGAAGCTTCGTCCTTACTTCGTTCTTCTGATACCAGTAGTACGCAGTTTACTTCGGTTAATAACAAGAGTAATAACGTTTACAAGGTATATAAATTTACTCTCACCGAAGAAGAAGCGGCAAATAAAAACTTTTATTTAGGTTATAGTTTTGATCGTTCTGCAGGTGTTGAATTTTATATCAGCGAATTTTCACTTTATAAATCAAGCGACGAAACTAAAACTTCATTGCTTAACGTAGATGATTATTCTACCGACGTTGAGGGTTGGGTTGGTCCTTATGGCACAGCAACTACAATTGGTAAATACGTTGAATATGATC
This sequence comes from Oscillospiraceae bacterium, assembly GCA_015066165.1. GTDB lineage: Bacteria > Bacillota > Clostridia > Oscillospirales > Acutalibacteraceae > UBA737. The sequence continues at coordinate 18,068 of SVOX01000007.1, forward strand.
CAAGTTATTTTAATTATGCAGTTCATATTAAGTATACAGGCACAAAGGATACAAGAAGAATAGGTGTATTGGTGCCAAGTGTTAATAACGGCGGTGTTATTAAGAAGGGTGTAAAATACACCATTTCTTTCGACTATTATATGTTAAACCGCGGTTTTGACTACGGTGTTTACCCAATGCTGTTCGCTTCAAGTGCTACTTCGCTTGGTGACCCGTATTACGATAGAATTTATTCTAAAAATTATAACAGCGGTTCCACAAAAACTTTATTTGGCGATAAAGTGGGCGGTGTATATAAAAGCCGCAACGGTTTCGCAAGTTATAGCTTTACAATAGCTGAGAGCGAAACTTTGAGAAATAATTATTTTGTTGGTTTCTTAATGCCAAAGAACACTTCTTGGACTTCCAGCCCCGAATTTTATCTTTCAAATTTAAAACTCACCGCTGAAGGCTCGGATGAAAATTTATTACCTGTAGATCAATATCAATATTCGTTCAATGGTGCCAATTCAGGTGAAAAGTGGAGAGAAAACGATGGTTGGATTAAAAACTCGGGTAAAGGATATGATGAAAGTAACTATGTACCTTACGGTACAGGCGATGGTAATATTGACAACGAAGTTGATATCAGAGACTTGGTTACTGCCGATGAAACCGTAACTGCGGCAGGATTTAACCCATTCCTTGATACAAACGTTGATAGAACAATCGACCAAAAAGATATTGACAATTTGAAATATAGACTTTTGGGTCTTGGTATAAATGCTCCCGAAAAAATTCCGATTCCTGAAGAACCCGTTGAACCCGAAGAACCGGAAATTGAGATTGCTGAACTTAATGTGGCCGACCAAGAGAAGTTTACAAGAGCTTTGAAGTCGCTTCGAGGCACCAAGTTCAAGAGCAATGAACTTATAAAATTCTTGTATACTGTGGCATTCAGTTCTACTAAAAATATTAGCACTACAATAAATGCTGATGCAGGAACAATAGTTAGTCAAACTTTACTTGAAACTGTTGATAATACAAGTAATTTGATTTCAATGACTGCTCCCGGTTTGTATGGCGGTACATCGTTTACCGACCAAATGGCAAAATCATTGCCAGGTACACAGGTCGATGAGATTAAACTTTCGGATATTATCACGGGTGATATTATTTGTGTTCTCGAAAATGCAAACGATTTGACAACCGGTCGTTACTATACAACCGACGGTGAAAATCTTTATGACCTTACCGATACTTGCGAAATGCTCAAGGATACTTCGGTTATAGATAATCTTGCAAACAACGATTTGTTTGTTGTATTAAGACCTTCGATTGTAATGAACCCTGTAAGTATAAATAATGGCGAGATTGTTGATGGTACAACCGATTTAGAAAAAGCGTTTATTGCTACTGCTGAAAGTTTTATGCTTCGCGGTGACCGTACACAATATGCAGATATATTTATGGTTCAAAATGAGGTTTACCGTTGGGAAAGAGGAAAAGCCCCTGAAGATTATACAAGCGACGAAACAGGTTATTCTAACTGCACAGGTTTCGTGCATGATGTATATTATAACGTTTTAGGTTGGGATTATGGGGACTTCAAACTTGTGGATTCACCAAGCACTATGAAAGCGTACACCTATAACTTCACCCACACCGAAACCGAAGAAGACATTGCTCGAATTAAAGAAGAATATAAGTCTCAGTTGCGAATTGGCGATATTGTTTTCTATACTCGTCAGGGTGGTACCCACGCAATGCTTTATGTTGGTAATGGTAACATAATTCATTGTTCGGGTAGTACATATAGTTATGCTAACAATAATACCGAGACCGAAGAACCCGCCATTCGTTATATGACGGTTGACGATTTGTTTGATCCAAACAATACAAATCGTTACTTATTCCAAACTGCAACTCCAAGAATAGCGCTTTATATTATCCGTCCGCTTAATATGTGGGAAGGTACCGATATTACCGATGCTGCTAAGCAAAGAATTGGAAATATGCGCGGAATCTTTGCTGAAAAGACTGCAAGTTCTACGCTTGGTCAAACAGTAAATGCAGGTGATACAATAACTTATACCTTTACTGTTAACAATACCAATTCTAAGAACGTTACAATCGATATTACCGATACAATCCCTGAAAATACAGTTCTTATTGAAAACGGAAAGGTTAGCGACAAGACTGCTCTCGATTGGACGGTAGAATTAGCGCCTGATGAAATCAAGAAGATTTCATATACTGTAAAAGTTTTGGAAGAAGTTGCGGATGGTACTGCAATAGTTTGCAGTGACAACAGTAAGGTTGGCGGTATTCCTACAAAGGCATACCCCATATATGTTGGCAGAACCTTAACACAGGAAGAACAAGAAATTTTGAGTTCAATTGTATATTCAAAGGCAGATTTTAACGGTGACTCAGTTGCTTTTGCGAACTCTATTTATGAAGACCTTTTTGGTGTTGAAAATATTTTAGGTTCAAGTATTGATGAACTTTATAATGGTGTTTTCAAAACAAGTGGTTCTTACAAAGTTATTGCTACCGAAGGCAAGTATGCTAAAATGATTGCTCCATCATTATACGGCGGTAAGTCGGTACTTGATAGTGAACGTTTTGGAGGAGAGCGAACAAGATTACTCCGTGAGCATAACCTTGTCGCAGGTGATATACTATACTTGCACGGAACCACCACTACAAGTTATGCTATGTATATATACATAGGTGATGGAAAACTGTTGAATCTCTCGGCAGGTATAAAACAACGTGATATATATGAAAGATTAACCGAAGCTATTGGTTGGGGATATTTTGCTGTGTTGCGTCCATCACTAGCTCTTGAAAACGATTCACAAGAAAATGTAGTCGAAGTTTCAAAAACTGCTTCTAAAACCACCGCTCAAACCGTTCTTCCAGGTGAAAATGTTACCTACACTTTGAACCTTGAAAATGTGACTGACAGTGAACAAACTGTATCAGTAATTGATATTCTTCCCAAAAACACTACTTTTATAAGCGGTTGTGAAAATGTGAATGGTGATGTTCTTAAATGGGATGTTACCATTCCCGCAGGGGAAACCAGTGAATTAAGTTATGACTTTAAGGTCCAGAAGGATAACTCATTGTGCGGTAGTGTTCTTAACGGTTATACCATAGTAAACGGTCAAATTATAAAATGTTATGACCTTTATATCGAGCGTACCGCTTCAAGTAGCGAAGACCAGCGTTATATTTCTAACGCAATTCGTGCATTAAAAGATTCTACTTATCGTGATATGAGTCTTTTGAATATGATTTACACAGTGGCTTTCACAAACTCTATTTCCAGTTATTTCCCAGATACGCCTGCTGATACTTTGACTAAAATAACAAAAGGAACTGCAACTGAGCAAACACTCAAAATGGTAGCACCTACACTTTACGGCGGTACAGCAGTTAACGGTGTAATAGCCGGTATTAAGGGTGCGCCTTGCACAAAGGTTACTTCAAACGATTTAATTGTAGGTGACATTTTATTTGTAAACAACAGTGGTACTGTTAAGAATTATATTTATGATAAAGACGGATTTGTTGATTTGTCGGATCCTATGAGCGAAGTTGATACTACTGCAGTTCTTAACGGTTTGACTTCTAGCAATATATTTGCTGTGTTCCGTCCTTCTATCAATATTTCCCGTGATTATATTATTGATGATGAATTAGAAGAACTTACACTTACTGAACAACAAAAAGCGGTTATCGCTACTGCCGAAAGTTATATTTTACGTGGTGAAAAATTGCAGTATGCCGATACCAAGTTTGGCGGTATTGACAATACTGAATACCGTTGGAACACAGGTAACCGTAATCCTGAATTTGTAAACCGTAATGAATGGGGTTATATTAACTGTGCGGCATTTACCTATGAAGTGTATAATACTGCTTTGGGTATAGATATTAATTATAACGGTACTTCAATGTGGGCTACAAGTAGGTTGCAGAATTATTCAAACAGTGAAGGAATAATGGTTTATAATTATAAACGAAGCGCTTCTGCTGATGTGGACCAAGCAACAATGGATAGCGTTAAGCAAGAGGTACTTTCTACTTTAAAACCTGCGGATATGCTGGTAGTTCGTCGCAACGATAGCAGTGGTCACGTAATGCTTTATATCGGTAACGGAACATTTATTCATTCAACAGGTGGTATATATACGATCGATGTTGGTGAGAGTTACGAAGCTACAATAAGATACCAAAGAGTTGAGGATTATTTCTTTACACCCGGAAATCGTGGATATTTATTTAAAAACACGGGCGATTTGCAGGTTACTGAGTTCTTGATTGTGCGCCCGCTTATAAAGGATAAGTACAATGTAGAAGTGCCTCAAGAAACGGTAAACCGTATGAACAATATGCAAGGAATTATGGCGCAGAAACTGTCTTCCCATAATTCCACCACTACTGCAAACCTTGGCGAAGAAGTAACCTTTACATTTGAAGTTTATAACACAAACGATACCGCAAAAACAGTTGAAATTTGTGATACTGTTCCCGCAAACACAACATACGTTTCGGGCGCTCAAAATAAAGACGGCGACAACCTTTCTTGGTCGGTTACAATTCCCGCTAACACAAGAAAGAGTGTTTCCTACACAGTAACGGTAAATCAAGATGCAACTATCGGCGATTATATCCAAACAACCGATACAAGTACTGTTGGCGGTGTTAGAACAACTTGTCCCAAGGTTTATATCAACCGTACCTTGTCCAAAGAAGAACAACAAAAGGTTATAGATGCTTACAATTCAATTAAGGACACTACGGCTAATAGAGGATTTGCCCTTGTAAATGAAATTTACAAAACCGCAGGTCTTACCGATACTGACGTCTTTACCGATACTGATTACGCAACTGTAATGCAAGGTGCAGAAGGTACTTTCAAGGTTGCTACTACTATCAGTGGTACCGATTATTATCAATTGAAAGATAGGGGCTATAAATACCGTGATATGATGGTTGAAACCCTTTACGGCGGCAGAAGATATTACGGCTTCTCGGGTGATGCCCGTACTGACCGCACACGTTTGGCACGTGAGCATCATATTATGGTTGGTGACGTAATTGTTCGTCAAATTTCAGGTGGCACATATTACGCATATCTCCATATCGGCGGTGATTATTTCATAAATATCACAACCAACATTGCAGCCGAAACCACAACTGCTAAAAAACGACTTGAACTTTTACTTTCATCAGGTAGATACTATGCTGTCTATCGTCCCTCTTTTAATATAGAATAATTTAATAACCTTTCCAAATACGTAAATCTTTAAGGGACGGGTTTATGTATAAAAAGAAAAAATGCTCTACGAAAAGTAGGGCGTTTTTTTGTGCACTTTTTTGTGAGAAGCATACTTATAATCGACAAAATTTTTGTTGTTGGGGCAGTATAATATAATTGGTGATTTAATTTGATTGTGTATATGGATGTCTTGATTTTTTTAAACACTTTGGTCGATTATTTTTTAGTGTTGGCTACAGCCAAAATAACAAGGGAAAAGCCAACTGCCAAACGGCTTGTTATATCGGCGGTGTTGGGCGGAATATCTTCTGTTTACATATTTTTGCCAAACCAAAAAACAATAGTTGAATTTCTATATAAATTGGGTGTGGCTTTTTGTATTTCAGCGGTTTGTTTTGGAATAAAGGGTAAAAAACGTTATCTAAAAAATACGGCGGTATTCTTTCTTATAACCTGTGCTTATGCAGGTGTGATGTTTGCTTTTTGGACGGTATTCAAGCCATTTGGAATGGTTATTAACAATTCGGTTGTGTATTTTCATATTTCGCCTTTGGTACTGGTTTTATGTACAGTTTTTGGGTATTTTATATTTGCGGTTTTGTGGCGGGTATTCGGCAAAAGCGCAAATATAGCCGAGCGTTGTGAAATAACCGTCTTTGCCGAAGGTAAAAGTGTTACGCTGACCGCAATTTCAGATACGGGCAATTCAATTGAAGATTTTTTTCAAAAGAGTGACGTTATAATTGCCGACAAACAAAAAGTGGAAGCGCTTTTCGGCGATAGTAATATCGAAACAAATCCCGAACTTAAAAGGCGGTACAGGGTGTTGCCTTGCAGTACGGTTTCGGGATTTGATACGCTTGATAGTTTTAGGTGTGATAGCGCAACCGTTGAACACGGCAACAAAAAAACAAAACTTTTAAAACCGCTTTTAGCGGTGTCTAAAGTAAGTTTGAATGATGATTACAATGCTATAGTAAATCCAAACGTTTTAAGGTGATAATTATGAAAATAAAAAGTTTACTTTACATATTTCTTTTAAAAATCGGCTTTTTAAAGCCCACATTTTACATAAACGGTCCCGAAACGCTGCCACCACCGTTGTCGATAGATGCCGAAACCGAACTTGTTTGTAAAAATGACAAGAAATCACGTGACCGATTAATCGTCCATAATTTGCGGTTGGTGGTTTATATTGCCCGTAAGTTTGATAACGCAAATGCAAACATAGAAGATTTGATTTCTATTGGTACAATAGGGCTTATAAAAGCGGTTAACACTTTTCGCCCCGAACGAAATATAAAACTTGCAACATATGCCTCAAGATGTATTGAAAATGAAATACTTATGTTTTTGCGTAAAAATGCTTCAGGAAGACACGAAATTTCAATTGATGAACCGCTTAATGTTGATTGGGATGGAAACGAACTCTTGCTTTCGGACGTTTTGGGTAGCGACGGCGACGAAGTTGGGCGCGGGGTAGAGCAAGAAGATGAAAAACACTTACTTAATAAATTTGTTTGTTCTTTGCCGGTTAGGGAAAAGCAAATTATGGAAATGCGGTTTGGTATGAACGGGTATGAAGAATACACCCAAAAAGAAGTTGCCGATAGTTTGGGAATTTCTCAATCGTATATTTCACGCCTTGAAAAAAGAATTATTGAAAAACTAAAAAAACAAATTGAAAAAATGGTTTAAAAGGGATATAATTAATAAAAAGGAAGAAATGAGTGCTTATGAAAACTTTTTTGATTTATCTATTGGCAATAAGTGCAGTTTCGGTTTTGGTTTGTGTTTACGATAAGTTTGCGTCAAAACATTCAATGCAACGAATCAGCGAAAGGGCATTGCTTTTATTTTCAGTTTTTGGCGGTTCGGCGGCAATGTATATTACAATGTGCATAATACGCCATAAAACTAAACATAATAAATTTATGTGGGGTTTACCGCTGATAATATTGGTCCAAACAGCTATTTTGCTTTTAATTATGCAAGAATTTTTGTAAAATATAGCAAAATTTAAAAAATTTTCATTTTCTTATTGACAACGGCACTTATTGTTGATATAATATTAGGGCTGTCAAAAATGATTCATTAGCTCAGACGGTAGAGCACTTGACTTTTAATCAAGGTGTCCGGGGTTCGAATCCCCGATGGATCACCAAATTAAGAAACCGACCTTTTGGGTCGGTTTTTTAATTTATATAAAACTAAGGGGATTCGAACACTGAGAGGGTGAGGAGCGTAAAGAAAACAGTTCGGTGAACTGTTT
>SVOX01000116.1 GCA_015066165.1 Oscillospiraceae bacterium
ACCGCATACCAAAAAAGATAATTAAAAAAGTTTTTGCTGTTGTTTTGGTTTTTGTTATTTCTATTGTGGCAATTGGGTCGATTACCGCTATTATTGACGGTATAAGATTTAAAAACGAAAAAGAGCCGATTTTTGTTATTAAAACCGTTAGTAAATCACCTTTAAAAGTTACATATAAAGGTTTGGGTTATAAGGTTGTTCGTATTCCAATGGTTACCGAGTTAGAACCTTACAGAAATTATGCTGATGCAAAATTTGGCAGTTGGTTTATGGATTTTGAACCCGAAGAAGTTATACCAAACCATACTTTACTTGAAATAGTTGACCGCACAACCGAAGAAGATTTTCAAGTTGAAGATGGTGCTGAAACATTTTTTGAAGACAAAGATTATTACTATCAGTTCCCATGCAAAAAGGGGATATATGTTTTAGTACATTTTAGGGACGGTCAGCAATTATCTGTTCGTGAAGCACTAAAAAAAGGCGATATTACTATTACCGATTTAGATAAGTGGAAAATTGATTATATTAAAACTAAAAAATAAAATATTTTTAAAAAGAAAAATTAAATTATAATAAAAAAGACTTGATTTTACTGAAAGTTTAATGTATAATAGCAAGGTCGAGTAAATTTCGATCTTGCGACACCTGCCGGTGTGATGGAATTGGCAGACGTAGTGGACTCAAAATCCACCGCTGGCGACAGCGTGCCGGTTCGAGTCCGGCCACCGGCACCAAAAATAAGACAGTCTTTGGACTGTCTTATTTTTTATAACTGCATAATATTTAATGAAGGCGGTGATAAAATGATAAATAACGACATTTTGCAAAAACTTTTACCTATAACAAAAGAAGAACAAAAAATATTAGACGGCAAAGATAATATTGACCGTGATATTTACATGTCAAAAAACAGCAACGTTATAAACAGCAAAAAACTTTTGCATCAAGGAAAATTAATTTCTATTCGTCCTCATACACGTTTTATTGATTTTCCAAGCCACTCTCACGATTATATTGAAGTGGTTTATATGTGTTCGGGCTCATCTGTACATATTGTCAACGGTGACCGTGTAACTTTAAAACAAGGTGAACTATTATTTTTAAGTTGCGATGCTGTTCACGAAATTAAAAAGACCGACCTTAATGACATTGCAATTAATTTTATCATTTTACCACAGTTTTTTGATAAAGCGCTAACAATGTTAGGAGAACAAGAATCACCTATAAAAAGTTTTATTATTGATGCATTAGGCGGTAAAACTTCTTCAATTAAGTATTTACACTTTAAAGTCAGCGACGTTTTACCAATACAAAACCTTGTTGAAAATTTAATATACACTTTAATTCACGAAACACGCAACAAAAGACAGTTAAATCAAATTACTCTCGGACTTTTATTTTTGCAATTAACCGCTTTTTCAGAACGCTTATCTATTAGCGATAAAACAGAAGCGTTGCTTATAGAAGTATATAATTATATTGAAGAAAATTATAAAGAGGGTTCACTTCAAGTACTTGCAAATCAACTGCATTGTGATTTCTATTGGCTTTCAAGAGAAATTAAAAGAAAAACGGGTAAAACTTATACTGATTTATTACAAGAAAAAAGAATTTCACAAGCCGAGTTTTTGCTTAACACAACATCAATAAATGTATCGGATATTTCGGTTGCAGTGGGATATGAAAATGTGAGTTATTTTCACCGCATATTTACCAAAGCAACAGGAATGTCACCAAATAAATATCGCAACTGCAAATAAAGACACTTTTCCAGTCAAAATTAGACCTTTAATTTTTGGCGGAAAAGTGTTATATTTTTTATAGAGGTGATATTATGTACCATTTAGCCATAGATATTGGCGCATCAAGCGGAAGACATATTTTAGGTAGTGTTGTTGACGGTAAATTGCAACTTGAAGAAATTTACCGTTTTGAAAACGGTGTTACAAACAAGCAAGGAACGCTTGTGTGGGATATAGAAAATCTTATTCATCAAGTAATTGAAGGAATTGCTGTTTGTAAAAAAATTGGCAAAATTCCTAAAACTGTTGCGATTGACACTTGGGGTGTCGATTACGTTATTTTGGATAAAAATAAAAACGAAATTTTACCTGTAATGTCATACCGTGATTCAAGTTGTGAAATTGCAGCAAAAGAAGTTGCCCAAATTTTACCTCAAGAAGAACTTTATAAAAATACAGGTATTCAACATCAAGTATTTAACACGATTTATCAGTTATACCGTGATAGAAAAAACGGTAAACTCGAAAGCGCTAAATATTTTTTAATGATACCTGAATATTTGTCTTATAAATTAACAGGCGTAATTAAAAATGAATATACAAATGCATCTACAACAAATCTCGTAAATGCAAACACAAAGCAATGGGATACTGATATTTTAAATAAATTAGATATTCCAACCGATATCTTTAAAGAATTATCGCTTCCCGGTACAAAAGTAGGAGAGTTTTTACCCCAAATTCAAGAAAAAATCGGCTTTAACTGTGAAGTTATATTTTGCCCAAGCCACGATACAGCATCGGCTGTGGCGGCTTGCCCTATTGATGAAAAATGTGTTTATATTTCTTCAGGTACTTGGAGTTTAATTGGTACTGAAAATTTAAACCCCGTACTCGATAAAGGGGCTTTGACTGCTAATTTTACTAATGAAGGCGGTATTGAATACCGTTTTAGATTCCTTAAAAATATTATGGGTATGTGGCTTTTTCAAAATATTCGTAAAAATCTTGAAAAAAAGTATAGTTATGACGAAATGATGGAAATGGCAAAAAGCAGTTCTTTTTGCGAGTTTATTGACCCTACAGACCAATCTTTCTTAGCGCCTGACAATATGATTGAAGCGGTTAGAAAATATTTAAATCGTCCGGAATTGCCGCTTTGTGACGTTTTATCAAGCGTTTATCATTCGCTTGCAAATTCTTACAAGAAAACAGTTGAAGAAATTGAAAAAATTAGCAATAAGCAAATTAATGAAATACATATAGTTGGCGGCGGAAGTAAAGACAAATATTTAAACCAACTAACATCAAAATACACCGGTAAAAAAGTTTGCATTGGTTTAATGGAAGCCACTGCAACAGGTAACATTTTATCGCAAATAATGTATTCAAACAATATTGATTTAGCTTCAGCACGTAAAATTGTAAAAAACACTTTTGATATAAAGGAGATTTAGTATGAGCAATTATTTACAGGCAAAAGAACAGTATGCAAAATACGGTATTGATACTGAACAAGCAATTGAAAAGTTAATTGGTGTACCGGTATCACTTCATTGTTGGCAAGGTGACGACGTTCGTGGTTTTGACCAAAAGGTAGATGCGCTTTCAGGCGGTATTCAAACCACCGGTAATTATCCCGGCAGAGCCACAACTCCAGAGGAACTTATGCAAGATTTAGATTTTGCTTTAAAACTTATGCCAGGTACTAAAAAACTTAATCTTCACGCTTGTTACGCAATTTTCGATCAAGAAAACGGCGGTTGGGTTGACCGTGATAAAATTGAACCAAAACACTTTAAAAAGTGGGTTGATTTTTGTAAAGAACGTGGTCTTGGCTGTGACTTTAACCCAACATTTTTCTCACATCCAAAATGCGATCCGCTTACACTTTCAAGTCCTAATGAAGAAACTCGAAAGTTTTGGATTGAACACGGTAAAGCGTGTATTAGAATTTCTGAATATTTGGCAAAAGAACTTGGTCAGCCATGTATTATGAACATTTGGACAGGCGATGGATTTAAAGATATTCCTGCCGACCGTATAGGACCGCGTATTCGCTACAAAGAATCACTTGACGAAATTTTAAGTGAGCCGTTTGATTTTAACCTTGTAAAGCCATGTGTTGAATCAAAAGTTTTTGGTATTGGTGTTGAAGCATATACAGTGGGCAGTGCAGAATTTTCACTTTCATACGCAGCAATGAACAAAGATAAATGCATTCCGCTTATGGATAACGGTCATTATCACCCAACTGAGCTTGTATCGGATAAAATTCCTGCGTTACTTGCATTTTTCCCTGAAATCGCACTTCACGTAACTCGTCCTATTCGTTGGGACAGCGACCACGTTGTACTTTTTGACGACGAAACAA
>SVOX01000117.1 GCA_015066165.1 Oscillospiraceae bacterium
TATTGTAAAAAGAGCGTTGCAACGTTACCAATAAAGGTCCGTTTGAATTACTTGAAAGGGTGAATGTATTTTTATGGTTTGCACCGCAAGTAATAACTGCATTTCGGTTTTTCTTAAATGTTTCAAGGCATAAAAAATTGTCTTCTTCGCAAAGACCAACAATACCAATCGGGAACTTTTGATCTTTAAAACGAAGCGTTTTTTCAGTAAAAACGGCAATTCCTTTTTTAAAATCAAGTTCTGTTTTTTTATAAATACTTGCTATTGTGAAAATTCCGTTTGTTTCGGTCAAAATCTTGTCTGAAATATAGTTAGCGCCATACTTTTTTAAAATTTTAATTATCTCTTTTTCTTTTTTGCTTTTACGGTTTGAAAGAATAACCACCAAATTAACCACCCAATTTAGTGTTTCCAATATTTTTTAAAAATTAATATTTACTACAAAATTTAAAATACAGCAATATTTGTCCAAATGTTTACAATATTTGTCTTGCTAATAATATGGTTTTGTTTTAAAATTGAATTAACAAAATTATGGAGTGATATTATGTATAAAAACCCCAATTTATCGCCTGAAGAACGTGCAAAAGACCTACTTTCAAAAATGACACTTGACGAAAAAATCGACCAAATGTGTCTTACTTTTAAAAATGATGAAAAAGCAGAAGAACTTGGTGAAAATGATGTTATGTGGAACTATTGCGGTGAACACGCTAACACACCAAAGAAAAAAACTGTTGAAGCATTTTTAAATAAAACCCGTTTGGGTATTCCGCCCATTTATACAGGTGAAGGTTTACACGGTATTGATACAAAATATCCGCAATGTGCTGGTATTGGCGGTTCTTTCAACCGTGAATTAGTTTACAAAATGGGATATGATATTGGTATGTGCGCAAGGGCGGCGGGATTTATGCAAGTTTTGGCTCCTGTTGTTGACGTGCCACGTGACCCACGTTGGGGACGTTTGCAAGAATCATACGGCGAAGATCCTTATTTAGTTGGCGAAATGGGTGTTCAGTACGTTAAAGGTGTTCAAAAAAATAACGTTGCTGCTACTTGTAAACATTTATTGGCTTATGGCGCTAATGAAGGCGGACTAAACTGCGCACCGTCACACGTGGGTGAAAGGGAAGTACGTGAAATATATCTTGAGCCGTTTAAAAAGTGTATTGACGAGGGTGTTATGGCAATGATGCCTTCTTATAATGAAATTGACGGTGTTCCAATGCACGCAAACAAAAAGTATATGCGTGAAATTTTACGTGATGAATTGGGCTTTAACGGTGTTACCGTTGCTGACTGGGCAGGTATTCAGTTTTTGCATAAAATGCATCAAATCGCAACCACTTGGACTGAAGCAGGTAAATTAGCGCTTGAAGCAGGAGTAGATATAGAACTTCCTTTGCCTGAAGGTTATGATGACCGCTTTAAAGAAGCGGCAAAACGTGGCGAAGTTGACCTTGAACTTATTGATCAAGCAGTGTTGCGAATTCTCACAATGAAATTCCGTTTAGGGCTTTTTGAAAACCCTTACGGCAACCCCGAACTTAAAGAAAAACTTCACTCAAAAGAAACGGTTGAACTTTCACGTCTTATGGATGAACAATCTATTCTTTTGCTTAAAAATGATGGTATTTTACCGCTTGATGAAAAGAAAGTTGGCAAAGTTGCAATTATTGGTAACAATGCAAAAGACAGTTTTATGGGCGACTATGTTGTTAGAAGTGAATACTGTGTTGATTTTTACACAGGCATTAAAAACCGTTTAGGCGAAGATAATGTTTTATATGCTAAAGGAACTAACCCAATTTTTACAACCGACCAATTAATTGAAGAAGCAGTTTCACAAGCCGAAAAAGCCGATACTGTATTTTTGGTTCTTGGTGATAATGCAACGGCTTACGGCGGTGCTGGTGGCGGTGATGCTATTGGTAATCAACTTACTTGCTCTGAAGGATATGACGCACATTCACTTAATCTTTTACCGGGGCAACAACGTTTGTTTGACGAAATTATAAAACTTAATAAACCCATAATTCTTGTAATGTATGCCGGCAGACCGCATACTCTTATAAAAGAAGTTGAAAAAGTTAATGGTTTTATGTTCTCGTTCGGCGGCGGTGAGCAAAGCGGTAATGCCTTTGCAAATCTTATTTTTGGTGATAAAACTCCATCTGCAAAACTCACTTTCTCGTTCCCAAAAGACGTTGGCACAATTCCTTGTTATTACAATTACAAACCCTCAGCCCGTGGTTGCATTTCTAAACACGGTTCAATGGAACAACCGGGCGGTGCATACGTTTTATGCGGTCCTGAACCTTGGTATCCTTTTGGATATGGTCTTTCATATACAAAACTTGAATATTCAAACCTTAACGCAAAAGTAACAGATGATAAAAGGGTAAAAGTTACGGTTGACGTTCTAAATAAAGGCGAATACGAAATTGACGAAAGTGTTCTTTTGTTTGTTAAAATGATGTATTGCCCTGTAACACCGTTTGTTAAAAAATTTCGACAGTTTACAAAGGTTAATTTAAAGCAGGGTGAAAAGAAAACAGTTGAACTTATCTTAACCGAAGCAGATTTTACATATATTGACCACAATATAAAAACTGCTGTAAACAGGGGAGAACACAAGATTTTAATTGACAAGTTGGAGTGTTCTATTGTAATATAATAATATATTTTTATTGAATGGAGAGTTATTATGAGCATTTCAAAAAAATTGTTTGGCAAAATGCCTTGCGGTAAAGAAGTATATTGTTGGACAATTACAAACGGTAATATGTCAGCAGATATTATTGACTACGGCGCAACTTTGCGTTCGCTAATCGTACCTGATAAGAACGGCAACCCAACAGACGTTGTATTGGGTTATGATACTGTTGAAGAATATATTAATAACGACGGTTATATTGGCGCTACAGTAGGCCGTTTTGCAAACCGTATTTGCAAAGGTAAATTTACTTTAAACGGTAAAGAATATACTCTTGCTACAAACGACGGCCCTAACCATCTTCACGGCGGTAATATTGGTTATGATAAAATGGTTTGGGATATTAAGGACGAAGACGGTGAATTGGCTTGTTATTTAACTTCACCCGACGGTGACGAAGGTTACCCAGGTACATTGGAAATGAAGGTTACATACGCTTTGAAAGACGGCGGACTTTCAATTCATTACGAAGCCGCAAGTGATAAAGATACCATTTTTAACCCCACAAACCATGCTTATTTTAATTTAGATGGCGAAGGTAAAATCAATGAACAATATTTAAAAATTAACGCTGATTACTTTACTCCAAATGATGCCGATTGTCTGCCTACAGGTGAACTTAAAGCGGTTGAAGGTACTTCGATGGACTTTAAAGATTTTCACACTATCGCTGAACGTGCAGATATGGACGAATATGTTAAACCGTACGGCGGTTATGACGTAAACTTTGTTTTAAACGTTAAATCTCCCGCTTGTGAAGTTTATTCTGACAAAAACGGTATTGTAATGCAGGTTGAAACTACTGAACCGGGTGTTCAACTTTACACAGGTAACGGTACGTCCGACCGCTTGGGTAAAAATGGCGCACAATATGGTTGGAGAAGTGCTTTTTGTTTGGAAACACAACATTATCCTGACTGTATAAATCATCCCGAATGGCCTTCGTGCATACTTAAAGCCGGAATTAAGTTTGATAGTACTACGGTTTATAAATTTAAAACAAAATAAAATTTTTAAAGTCCCAAATTGATTTTTGGGACTTTATCTTTTGGTTGAAATAATTACTCATTAGTGATATAATACTTTTATATTTATTTTAAGGAATTTTTATGGTAGTTAAAAAGTATGATTATTTGCCAAGCGAGGCAATAGATATTAGAACTAAAGTTTTTGTTTTTGAGCAGGGATTTACCGACGAAATTGACGATATAGACGCTACAGCTTTGCATTTTTTGGCTTTTTGTGAAGGTATTGCAGTTGGCACTTGCCGTGCATTTAAAACAAATGAGGGCTACATTTTAGGGCGACTTGCTGTATTAAAACAGTACCGCAAAAAAGGCGTTGGCAGTACTCTTTTAAAATT